>CAZNSS010000012.1:0-18702 GCA_964575465.1 uncultured Holophagales bacterium
CGAGCCTTGTAGTCGTTCTCCCAGACCGCGTTATTGTCCTTCTCGTCGATGTCGGCGACCGTGCTGTTGACGCGATCCTGCGTCTGCCCGATCTGCTGGCGCTGGTCCGCGATGCGAGCGGCGAGGTCGTCATACGGCTGCATGCGCGCCTGCTGGTCCTGCGCGGCCTGCCACGAGTAAGCCGTCGCATCCGGCTGGCCCGTCCCCCACGTCGACATGGGCGGCTGGTATCCGGCCGGCGGCTCAGCGGGAGGTGGCGCCATGGTACCTGCGGCGATGCCGTCGATCGGGCCACCGTCGGCGCGCGCCTGGATGGGGCCGCCGCACATACGAGCGCCCATGACCTGCGAGAGCGACACGGTGCGCGCGTGCTGATCGCCGCGGTCGAAAAGCCGATTGATGGTCGACGATGGGGAGTGCGCCAGCGCCTGCTTCGTTTGGCCCGCGGTGAGCACGTAGCCGTCGTCACGCGGGACGACGAGCTCGGGGCCCTCCTCGCCGACTAGGTAGGCCTTCTCCGCGTGCGCGGGGCCGCCCTTCGCGAGCGCTCCCGCGATGATGCCGGCGCCCTTTCCGAGCATGCTCACGACGCCTTCGCCGTTCTTCTGGTTCATCGCCGCGTTCTGGCCGGCGATCTGCGCGTTGATGCCCTGCGCGCCGAGGTCGTTCGCGCTCTGCTGCGCCTCGTAGTTCGTACGCGCTCCGAGCTGCGTCGTGCGCACCTGGTTCGCAAGCTGGTCATACGAGAGCTGCCGCGCGTCGTTGCGCCCGCTCTGCATATCTCGCAAGCCCGCGTTGAACTGGTTCTGCTGCGCGCCGAGCTGCGCCTGCGCCTGCGCCTGACCTGCCGCCTGCCCTTGGCTGGCGAGGTCTCCGCCGCGGACGTTGCTCCACATCCCGGCCGCTGCGTTCGTGTCGTCGCGACGCTCGCCCGCGGCGTTGATCTGCGCCTGGCCGCTGATGTCGCTGGCCATGTTCGCCGTGTTGAACGCCGCGTTGCGCTGCGCCGCCGCGAGTCCGCCCGCGCCGCGAGCGCTGCCCGCCTGCGATGCCTGCATCGCCTGCGCCTGCTGCATCTGGCGATCGGCCTGCATCTGCGCGATGGTCGGCGCGCCACCAGTCGCGCGCTGCTGCATGATGTTCGCGAGCGACGTCTGCTGCTGCCGCGCCTGCATCCCGCGCGTACGGTCCGCCTGCGCCTGGCTGTAGTCGATGTTGACCTTCTCCGCCTGCGTCGCCTGGCGGTTCTGCGCCTGGTCACCTTGCTGCGTGTAGAACTTCGCCTGATCTTCGGCGCCCGTCTCCGAGCCGCCGTAGTTGTAGTTCTGCGAGTTGACCTGCCGGCCCTTCGACTTTGCGTCATTCTCCGACCCGAACAGACCGGAAACAAATCCGCCGATTCCTTTACCCATTACGAGGCTCCTTCCGGTACGTCCGCCGGGCCGTCCTTCGGCGAGATGTCGAGCGTGAGCGCGATCCACGTCAGCCCGCGTCCGCTATCGACACTCCCGGTGGACGGCTGAGCGTCGGTGATGCGTGCGCGCACGGCCATCCCGTCTGCGTTGTCGCTGGGGTCGTGCCTGAGCCGCGTTATGGGCTGAGATCCGAGCAGCGTGTCGATCTGAGCGCGAGTCCACGTCGTCGAGGACTCGTACGACTCGTTGTAGTTGTAGCCGAGCGCGATCGAGATGTCCGCTCCGGTGTTCATCCTCATCATCGCGAGCAGGCGGTTGACCTGCTGCTGGCCCTGGATCCCAGCCGCCTTGAACCACCCCGTTTCGACTGACATCGTCACCCACGTCTCGTCGTCGAGGTGAGAGTCGGACTCGAGGTGGAGCACGCCGTCCGCGCCGAGCCATGCGTATCGATTGGCCAACCCGTTCCACACTACGCAGGCATCCTGCGAGGCCTCGTGCGACGTCGTCCCGGTCTTGTCGTCGACGCTCTGCCAGTCGTTGAGGGTCAGATCGAAGACGACGTCTCGGCCGCCGCCGACCTCGGTGTAAGGCGGCTCCAGGTCTTGCGAGTACCCCTGCACCAGGCCGGTGCTTAGGATCGACTTCGCCAACGTGAATCGGACGAGGTTGTTGCGCGCGTCGAGCACCGCACTCGTGACGTTGGGCCAGTCGGCCAGCGTGCTCTGGATCTTCTCGCCGATCCACACGGGAGACCCACCGCGCGTGAGCAACTCTACCCCGCGGTGCGACAAGAAGAAGGTCCCGAGCGACGTGGTAACGACGCTGAGCGGGTTGATGCAGCCGACGTCGAGCGCGATCCGACGAGGCGTGCCGAGCCCTCCACTCGCGCCGTTGTCGCTGGGGGCCTCTCCGCTGACGGCCCAGATCCCCGTCCCCTTGAATGCGTAGAGCGTCCCATCCTGCACGGCGAGCGCGGTGATGTCGCCCGGACCGTCGACCGTCACGAAAAACTGCTCCGCGGAGAACCAAGTACCCTCGCCGCCGATGGTCTGGCCGGACCACCACAGATCGGAGCCAGACGCGACGACGAGCATCCCGTTGTAGGAGACGACGTCCGAGCAGTAGGGAGGCGCCTCGTGCTGGAGCGGAGCTCCGCCAGTACCCGGGAGTACGCCCGTGCCGTTGAGGAGCGGCTGATAGATCAGCGACGCATCGCTGGTCTCGTCGGAGATGCTCACGTTACCCGTGCCCGACACGTATGCTCTAACCCGCTCGACGAGGTAGTAGACCTTGCCCCCCGCGATGGTCCGATAGAAGGCAACGCGCACGTCTGTACGCGACGTGATGCGTAGCGGGTTGCATTCGACGAGTACGGCCTTGCCGGTAGCCGTGAGAGTCACGGGCGCGCAGACACCGGAGATGGTCACATTGGACGCGCCGTCGGCGCCCTCGAACACGGCCACGTAGCTCACGTCACCCGTCGGGCCCGTGAGCGATCCCGTGTCGGTCGCGGTGAGGTTCTCCGGCGTCTGTAGGAAGGAGGCTTCCTGCACGCGATCCGTCGACAGGTAGGAAAGGAGGCCGCCAGACAGGAAGGTGCAGCCGTTATGGCTGGCCGGTCGCCATCGGTTGATGTCCGAGAAGTCGACCGCTGCGACGGCGTACGCTCTGGTGCTCGCCGTGCGGAGCACCGTGACCACGTACCCCGTACGACCATCACTGAGCGTCACCGGTGGGCACGTCATGTCCGTGGCCATGAGCCCGGGCAGGAGCATTGCGTGCGGTGGGATATTCTCCGTCGCGTCCGTGTAGGACCGATCCGTGAGGTCCCCGAGCATGACGGAATACGGGACCCCGACGTAGTTGTCCGCGGCTGACAGGAGCCCGTACGTGCGGCCTCCGATCGAGGCGGGCTTACCAGCCGGATTGACGCCGTTGCCGTCCGTGGTGCCGAGGATCGTGAACGTCCCCCCGCTCTGCTGCATGCCCACGATGACGAGCCGCCCCACCTGGGAGGACGCCGAGCTCGGGCCCCAGTACGCAACAGCGGTGGACGTCGAGACCGACACGATGTTTGGCGGCCGAGTGGAGAGCAGACCAGCGGTCGCGTGGATCGTCGTCACCGACGTGAGCGGCGTAAACGTCGAGGTAAACGGAGAGGCGCGCACCAAGAGCACCTCGTTCCAGACCAGCCAGATGATATCCAGCGAAGCGTCCACTCCGACCTGATCGGGCGTAGCGCCGGACGTGTTGATATCGGCCGTGCCGATGACGCCGCCCGCGTTGAAAGTCGTCAGCGTGATCTGACTGGTGCCTCCCTTGTCGTTGACATAGGCCGCGACGGCTCGGTCGGACATGGCCGACACGCTGAGGTTGTAGCTGGCGGTCGCTCGATGCGTATCGATGGTGGCGACGTAGGACCACCCAGCAAGCACCGTCGCGGTTGTCGAGCAATCGAGCTTGCCGAGGTACAGGTTACCGGTCGACCCATTGCCGAAGACGCAGAGCACGTCGGTCCCCAGCGCCACGAGGTGGAACACTGGGGTCGCCGCCGTGTCGATGTCACCCACGAGGAGCGGGACGGCTGGAGAGGATGCGTGCTGGACGATGAACTTGGGTCCGCGCGATCCGTTGAGGTAGGTGGAATAGGCAACGACAAGGAACCCGTTGCACACCACGGCGTCGTACTGCGCTGGAGCCTCTACGGGCACGTTCGCGCCCAGGTAGATCATCTCCACGGAGCAGGCGGAGGCCTTGCCGCCGGTCGCCACCGTCGAGCCAAGTGACTCGCTGTACACGTCGACGCTGCCCGCTCCGCTGACCACGCAGGGGGCGCCGTTGTGGGGGAAGCACCGCCGACCATCAGACCGAGCGCTATCGTCAACGCGCGTCGACGAGAGGGGGTTATACCCAAGCCGCTTGCTGAGCCCTCCACGTCGGTCCTGTCGCCCGTTTACGATGACGGGGAAGCTCGCCGACGGATCGAGGATCTCCCCCTGCATCGACTCGTCGAGCAGCCCAGCGAACGACACCTGCGTGAGAGAGCGAGGGAGCGCCATCAGCCGCCGACCTCCTCGATTCGGATCGTGACCGTTCCGGCGACCTCGGAGAGGAGCACCAGCACGTCATCGGTGGAGGTGTCCGACCGGTGCAACTGCGCTGGGCCTCCGTCGGTGGCATCCACCACCCACCACCGGACGCGGCCACCCATCCCATGAGGAAACGCGTAGGTCGTGACGCCGTCCCCGTTGACCTCGATGTCCTCGTAGTCGATGCGCCTCGGATTGGGACGGCGCTCGAGTCGGGAGATGGTAGCAACGATGGTGGTGACGAGCCGCGCGAGAGGCTTAGGTTGAGTCACCTGCTCATCGGTGATCTCCACGGGCGGCTCGGGCGGGGTGAGCAGCGATCGGAGCTGTCCAGCAGCGCCCACGACGCTCGCCATCGACGAGCGAATCACCGCGACCACCTCGGGGTGCGCCCCCACCGGTCACGCGTCCTCGTGTCGAGCACGCGCGGAGGGCTGTTGCGGTCACGGTTGCGGCCGAGCGCTTCGATCTCCGGCGTCATCTCGTCGATGAGCGCCTTGCACTGCCCGGCCAAGTCCCAATTCTTGTCCTTGATCGCGATGAACCGAGCGGCGTACGCGATGATGTAGTCGTCGAGCCGGTTGATCGTGTCGTAGTTGGCCACGTCGCTCGCAAGCTGCGAGGTTGCCGGCACGTACCAGACGAGGATGTCGTACTCGTCCTGCGGCGTCGGGAGAAACTCGATGCTCGATCCGCGCAGCCGGTAGACGGCGGGGATACCTAGCGTGGTCACGTCGGGCGAGATGATCGCCGGGCGCTCCAACATCTCGTACGCCTCGAGCCATCGACGGCGGCCGTCCGCGGTCATCTCGAGTGAGATCAGCGTGTCGAATCCAGAGACCAGCGAGTAGGTTGACTGCCCCGAGGACGTCGTGATGGTCGTCGACGCGAGGAACCGCTGGTCCGGCAGAGCGGTGGTGATCTTGCGGTGCAGCGACCCCAGCGCGCGGTTGATGTAGTCGTTGACGTCGGCGTCCGGATGGCGCGCGAGCGTAGTCGTGCCCTGCACGTTGGCAAACTTGCGAGTGCCATCGCGCATCTCGAGCAGAGACTTGTTCAGCGCAGCCATCCGGACCTCCTCACTTGCAGCAGCGGACGAGGCTCACGAGAGCGTCAGCCGCGCCTTCGTCGTCGCCGTCCTTGATCGCCGAGACGACCAGCTTGGCGTACTCCTTCGCGTCGCCGCCCTCGTCCTCCGAGGATTCGCTGTCCGGAGACATCTCCTCCTCGGAGTCAGGGGGCGGAGGCATCGACCCGCCGCCCTTCGACGGCGAGCCCTTGCCCAGGATTGCGAGCAGGCCCTTCATCCGGTGAACCGGTCGTTGAGGCCATCGCAAGACGCGCTGATCGTCAGGTAGACGACGTCGCCGTTCGCCGGAGCCGTTGCGGTCCCGGCGCTGTTGGTCGAGACGGACGTGAGCACGAGGGTCCCGTCCGTCGTGATGTTGTTGGTCGTGATCTGCAACGCGAGCGGGTCGGCACCCGTCGCCTTGGCCCACCCCTGGTTGAACTCGGTGATCTCCGCGTAGATCTTCGGGAGGGTCACCGTGAAGGTGGTGGTGGTGGTCTTCGCGATCGTCGCGTCCTTCGAGCGGTACGTGACCGCTGAGGATGCACCGAAGGTGCAACGGATCTTGAAGGTGTGCTCGGAGTAGACGTTCGTCATCCCCGCGGGGGCAAGTACGGGCTCACCCATGTCAGACTCGCTCGAGCTCGACGACGAACTCGCCCGCGCGAACGACGACGCCAGAGGCGGCCTTCGCGATGGTGAACGTGAGCGTGCTGAGCGCGTCCACGATGATGTTCGCGTCCGTCAGGACGAGCGCCTTGGGGGCGCCCTGCGTGACGTTGCCGCTGGAGGTGATCGTGGTCGTCAGCGTCGCCACGGTGAGCTGGTTCGCCGCCGCGGAGTCGCGCTTGCTGACCGTTACCGTGGCGTAGTTGGAGTTGTCGGCCGTGATGCCTCCGGTCGTGGCGACGTAGTAGATCGACCGGATGCGAGCCTTGTGCGTGATGATTTTTCCCGTGTACGTCTCGCTGGTCGTCGTCGACGCCATCGCGTCGTCCGAGGCCTTCGCGAAATGCACGAAGTAGGTGTTCTGCTGGCGAACAGCAGCGTTCGGATCGGAGGCGCCGTAGGTCTGCGCACGCCCCGCATCGCGGTACTTGATGATTTCGATATCGGTGGGCATTGACGTGCTCCTTTCAGGCGGTCTGAACGCGAACGTTCGGCCAGGGGTTGTCGCAGTAGAGCTGCTGGTCACCGACCGCGCGGACCTCGCGGGCATCCGCGGCGTCCTCGAGCATCGGGCCGTTGGGCGTGGCGTCGTCGTCCCAATGAAAGAACTCGCCGCACGACGCCTTCGTGAAGGTGTCGACGCAGAGGTAGCGCTCGACGTCGACGGGCATCCACGGGTCGGCGATGACATCCGCGCTGCCGGCAGGGCCGACGAGGCGAATGGCGTCGTACTCGACACCGAGGTTCATCCCGCCGACGGTCGCCGCGGGCGACTTCGTCAGGACGACCTTGTTGCCAAGCTCGATCTGGAGGTCCACCCACGCCTGCGTCGACACGAGATAGACCTGACGGCCTTCCGCCTGCCCAGAGTCCGCCGACGCCTGAGAGGCGAGGAGGAAGCGCTGGTAGGGGCTCTTGCCGCGCAGGTCGAGGTTGATGCCCGCGAGCTGCTCCGGCGCATCGGAGCGCGTGACGCCGAGGAACGCCGACGGGGAGCCGCCGTGGTTCGGGAGCCACGCGTCGAGGCCGTAGAAGACCGACGTGGGCCCGAAGGCACCATCGCGGAACAGGTACGACGTGGTGGTGATGCCCGGGATGGCGCTCGACCACGAGGTCTCGACGATGGTGATCGTCGGCGCGCTGACCGTGCCGCCGACCGAGGCGACCGTGACGGTGCCCGGGAGGACGGAGCCAGACGTGCCGTCCGTCGTCGCCGCCTGGAGGGTCATCCCCTTGACGATGCGGCGACGGTCGACGCCCTTGTCGAGCGTGATGGTCTGCGAGGTGAGCGTCGACGTCGACTTGATGCGGCCGAGGGAGCCGCCGCCGTTGCCGTGAATGAACGAGGAGAAGTCGTTCTTGGCCTGGTTCATCAGGCCCTTGCTGTCGCGGACCATCGGGTCCTTCAGCACGGCGCGATTCCTCGTGAACTTCGCGCGGCGCCAGATGTCTCCGGCGATCGAGAAGTTGCCGTAGTACGACGCGAGCTGAACCTGGAACTCGACGGCGGTGGACGCCGACTTGTTCCGCTTCGCCGCGCCGAAGTCGCCGAGACCCTGAGGGGGGCTCGTGCCGACGGTGACGTAGCGGATCTTCTCGCCGAAATTGGTGTCCGTCTTGAAGAGTCCGAGCGCCGGAGAGCCTTTGAGGATCTGCTCGGCGATGGCCGCGTCGGGCCAGATGTTTCGAATGAGCTTGTACGTTGAGAGTTGAGCGGCAGGCATGCGGGCCTCCCCGCACGCGCCTCAGAAACTCACGTGTCGCTGAAGGCGAGATTCGCGCGCTCGATCAGACTCAGCTTCGCAAGCTGCGCGCTCCCGTCGACGACACCCGAGCGCTGTTGCGCGAGCGAATTCGTGACGTGGGTGGGCGCCTGCGCTGCGGCGGGATTCGGTCGGGGGGTGGTCGCTTGCGGTCGCTGGTTGGCGGCAGGTCCGGCCGCGTAGATCTTGCCGAGCGCCGTCAGTCGATCCTCGATCTCGTCGAGGAGCGCCTGAGGCCCGGCGTTCGGGGGAAGGGCTTCTGCTGCGCCCATCGTGAGTGCATGAAATTCATCGATGCCGTGGTGCTCGAGAAAGCGAGCCGCCAGCGGCGACGTCTGCGCGTTCTGGTGAGCGAAGCCTGCGAACTGCTCGAGCGCGACGCGCTCCTGCGCCTGCTCCGCTACCGTCTGCTGCTTCGCGATGAAACCGGTAAGCTCCTTCCGAAGCTCCTCGTTCGCCTGCTTCAGAGCAGCGATCTCCGGGTCTACCGCGCGCTTCGCCGCGCTCGTCGCGATGGCCGACGGGTCCGCCATCTGCTCACGGAGCCAGTTGCCAAGTTCCTGCGGAGACAGCTCGGGGTTCTGCGACGCGAGCGCGAAAAACTGCTCCTTCGAGAGCTTCTTCGGATCGACGTACGTGGCGTACGCCTTCGAGCGCTCCTCGGTCTCCGCAAGCTTGCGGCGAAGCATCTCGTTCTCTCGTAGCGCCGCCTTCGCGTCGACCGCCGAGCGGCTCTTCGCGTTGAGCTCGGCGAGCTTGGCGCGCCGCTCCGCACGAGCCTTGGCAAGCGCGTCCGGCTCCGCCGAAGCTGCCGGCGAAGCCTGGCCTTCAGGAGGGGGGGAGGGCTGGCCAACCTCGTCGGCAGCATCCGCGGGGCCGAATACGGAGTTGAGCCGCTCATCGAGGGAGGGCAGCGGGGTGGCTTCGGTGGTGGGAGCAGTTGCTTCGCTCATGGGTCCTCAGGCCGCCATCACTGGCGGAGTTGCGCCCGGCATTGCTGGTGCTGGTGCGGGCATGGGTGGCGCGCCAACATCGGGCACGCCGTTGACGTTTGCTGGTCCGGCCGTCGGCTGATTCACCGGGGCCATTTGCTCTGCGTTCGCCTTCGCGATGATGTCGTCGCACGCCTTCATGAAGCGTCGCAGAAGGTCGAGGTTGAACTCGGGCGCGCCGTCGAGCAGCGCGCGGTTGTACGTCTGCTGCGCGCGACGAGGCGCCCAGCCAGGCTTCTTCCGGCCGGTGTCGTCCTCGGTCCAGATCTGCTGGTACTCAGAGGGCGGCATGTACGCGGCCTCGCCGTCCTCCTCCTCGGCGTCGAGCATGCGCTCGAGCATCTCGTCGACGACCATCTTGTCTGCCGTCTCGATGTCCAGCTCGCTTTGGAGATCCGGATCGTCGAGCAGCCGGAGGAACGTCGCGCGGTCGATCTGCTGCGACTCCCACATGTCATTTAGCGCTTGCTTCTTCGCGGCCGGCTCTGTCGGGAGGAACGACGTGGGCGAGAGCTTCAGCTCCGCGCCGTCGACGTAGACGTCCGACCACTTCAGCGGTAGCAGGCCCTTCTTCATGGTCACGCTGACGGCGTATTCGCCCTGCGTCTCCGCGATCAGCTTGGCGCAGTCGACGAAGCGCCGGCCGATCTCCAGCGTCCACGTCGAGTACGCGGAGTCGAACATGAAGAAGCGCTCGGTCTCCTTGTCGTCGAGCGTCTGGAGCGCGATGGCGGCGGTGATGCCCGCGGGCTTCTCGCTCTGCACCGACATCTCGGAGAGGCCGACGTCGTTGAGCGCGTCCTGTCGGAGCTCGCGCGGGCGCGCGCGCATGTGCTCGTTGACCAGATCCATCTGGAAGACCTGGGGTTTCTCGCCGGGCGCGTGGCCCATGACGTTGATGCCGTTGCGGATGTCCTGGTAGGAGATCTTCGCGTTGTCCGGCACCATCACGTGTACGCCGGATAGGCGGTACTGCTCGGAGAGCACCTCGCACGTCTCGTTGATGGCGTACTGGTAGCCTTCGAGCTGCTCTACGAGGCCGGTGCCCTTCGATCCGACAACGGGCTCGTTATAGTTGAGCTGGACGTCCGGGAAGTAGTCGTAGGGCCACGGCTCATCGACGAGGATGCCCGCCGTCGTGAACACGAGGTGCCGCCCGGTGCACTTGTGGCGACGAGGCCGCGCACCTCGTCCTCGGTCCTCTCCGCTACCGTCGTCGGTCTCCGTCTCCTCGGCGCTGTCGTCGGTGCGCTCTTCGGCTTCGGCCTCGGCGTGCGCGTCCGGATCGTCGCAGAGGTGATACGCGTCCACGACGTGGATGCGCTGCACCGTGCTGGTGGCGTAGTCCGTATCGAGCTGCGTGGTGAAGAGCGACGCTTGCTCGATGGCGCGCTTGATCTTTTCGTTCCAACCACCGGCCTCCGTTCGTGCGAACGTCTCGAGCGCCACGCCCTGATCCATCGAGCGCTGATAGAATCGATTGCGCGGCGAGCCGTAGCGCGCGTCCCATTCGTCGTCGAAGACCTCCCACGGGAAGCGACGCTCGACGCGGATGCGCTTGCCGGAGACGAAGACGCAGAGGTGACCGCGACCGAAGACGAGAGCATCGCGCACGATCATCGGCGCGACGCGCTCGAAGATGCGCTGGCGATAGAACTCGCCCTCGAGGAATTGCGACATCTTCCGGGCGCGCTTCTGCTTCGACCAGTCGCCGCGCTGCGTGTGAGCGATCGGCAGCGGGCGACGCTTCGCGACTTTCGCCTGTAGCGTGTCGACGCCGCCGCGACAGACGTTGTGGGGCAAGACCGCCTGCTCGTACTCGGCAAACCGCATCGAGCGCCCGCGCACGCCGTAGCGCTCGGACTGCTTGTAAAAGCCGAGGTGCAGTTCGTCGGCTTCGAGGCGCCACTCGCTCTCTTCGCGCACGGTCTGGAAGACCGCCGTGAGCGTTTTGTGGAGCCCATCGCCCCGCTTGGTCGGCCAATCGGCGACGCTATTGGGCTGCACGCGGACGAGGGCCGCCCGAGGCACCGGTCACGATGCGCCTTTTGCGCTCTCGCTCCCGGTACTCGGCGTCTGCTGTCCGCTGGGTCTCGCCCGCTTCATCGGGGCGTGCATTAGGATCCGGCCCTAGCTCGATGTCGCCGGCACGCGTCACCCCGAGACGACGCATCTCTGCGACGTAGAGTGCAAGCTCAGCGAGTGCGAGGGGCACGGTCATGGTCTCTTGGGCAGCGCCGCGTACTGGTCGTGATCGGCCTTGTCACGATCCTTTGGACTCAACCAGTACGCGTTTGAGGTCGCAAGCCTCTTCGAGCTGTTGGCGTGCATTCTACGTTGACTTTCCCTCGCGCGCAATGCGGAGCTTCTCGACGAGCCTGCGAAGCGCCTCCTCACCGTGCAACATCGGCGGCTCCGCATCGCTCGGCAAGCGGCCACCGGTGTGGCCAGTCGCGGAAGAGCAGATAGGCAGCGATGGTCCGCGCCATCCAGCGGCGCTTCTCGAAGACGTCAGCGTCTGACGGCCGTACTGCCCGCTCGCCATCGGTCGACCACTGGTACTTGAACGGCATCGACCATGGGACGAGGCGAAGGATCTGGTGAAAGTTCACCATGCGATACGGTGCCCGGTCCCATTGTTCGATCAGTTCGTCCTGGAGCACGGCGACGGCCACCTCGGCGGTGTCGTCGTCGTAGGCGTCCAGCGCAATCTTGAGCACCAGCTCTTCTTGGGGCATCATCCGCGGAGCTTCTCGACGAGCCTGCGAAGCGCCTCCTCGCCGGTGCGGCCGTAGGCTTCCGCCATGCGATCTCCAACCGGATGACCAGCGCTCACCGACCAGCGCTCGTCGTTTTCGGCGTCCGCGTTCAGGCCAACGAAGAACTCCAAGCTAACGGCACCCAGCTCGCGCGCCTCGGCGAGGAGCTTCCCGAACGCCCCGCGGTCGTGGTTGCTGACGTATTCGCTGCCGTCGCTCATCCTGCCCTCCTCCAGAAAGGCCTGTCGGCCTTGTCCCTCATCGACTGGAGGCGCCGATCTCGCGCCGCCTCCGCCCATTCCTTAGTGCCCGGCTCGGGCTCCGGCGTGGCGATCGGCGTACCGCACACGCGCCAGATCGCCAACGTGAACGCGTCGGCCAGGTCGCCGTGACCGCCCATCGCCCAGCGCGGATGCTTGATGCTCATCCCGCCGCCCGCGGTGGGCTTGCCCTGCGTCTCGCGTAGCTGCTGGAGCAGGCGCATGACGAGGTCCGCGTCGAGCTGCGCCGTGTGGACGAGCACGAGGCCCTCCCGCAGCTTCTGGCGCGCACACACGTAGTTCTCGGCGGGCGTCTGCGGCGCGGGACAGTAGACGAGCCCGTGCTCCTGTAGATGCTCCTCGATGCTCGCGCGGTGGTGCCCGTCGGCGACGACGTAATCGCACTTGCCGTCGACGACCTCTACGAAGCGCGCCACCGTGCGGGACGGCTTGAGCGGCGCGTCTGGCGTGGGCCGCTCCTCGGTGCCGGCGTAGACGTGCAGCGTCTTGCCCCTGAGCGCGACCATCAGCAGCGCGGAGGAGTCCGACTTGAAGCCGAAGTCACCGCCCGCGCCGACGATGTCCCCGGGCTGGAGCGCGAACGGCTCCGGCGTCAGCATCGCGTCGAGCGTCGACGACTCGAAGAACACCGTCGTGCCCGACGTCATAAAGCGAGCGCCGAACTCGCGCGCCGCTGCGTCCGGGTCTTCCTCCTCCGCCTCGTGAACGATCTCCCGCGTGATGTGGTTGTCGTTCATGACGAGCGTCGGCGCATGCGCCACGTGCGCGTTGTCCGGCCGGGTCTTCCACATCCGGTACAGGAGCCCCGTCTCCGCCCACGGCGTGGACGTGATCAGGATCTGACCGCCGGGGAGCAGGACGGATCTGCCTGCCTTGTAGAGTTCCTCGTCGTTGACCTTGAACGTGTTGTCGCGGAAGAACGCGCACTCATCGAGCGCGAAGTCGAGGAACCATCGGCCACGCGCAGCCGTACCGCCAGCGGTGGCAACGCCGCACTCGAAGGTGACCCGCTTGCCGTCCGGACGTCGGAGCGTGAACGTCTCGGCCTTCGTCGACACGAGCATTGCGCGCAACTCCGGCTTGCTCTCGATGGCGCCAAGCGCGTACGCGAACACCTCGTCTCGCATGTTGGAGCGCGGCGCAATGATCATCGCTACCGCCTTGATGCCCGGTGGTAGCGGCGGCACGTCGCGCACGAGCATCCCATGCACCAGTCGTAGAGCCACCATGACGTAGCTCTTTCCTGCGCGTCGTCCGCACACGGCTGCCACCACACGACGGCGCCCCACCGGCAGATCCGGACCGAAGATCTGGACCGCGAGGTCTCGATCCACGGGCTCAAGACCATCATAGGCCACGCGTGCGAATTCAGCCTGCCCGGGCGTGAGCTCGACGCCGAGCCATGAGCAGAACCCGAGGAAGGACTGCGGGACATCTACCCTCTTGGGGCGAGACATGATCGTGGCAATTGCCGCGAGATCTTCACGCCGCATCCAGACGATCCGCCTCGGCCAGCATCTCCGCAGCACGATCACGCAACCATGCACTCTTCTGTGAAGGCGTCATCGCATCGAAGTCGTCGACTACAGTGTGCTCGTGCTTCTCCGCTGCTCGCGCTCCGATGATGCGGGTCCACACGTCACCGGCACGGACAACGGCGCTGCGGTCGCCGTCCCTCAGTCCCTCCCGCACGACGGTCGACAGGGCTGCACAGACTGTCATCTGCACTTCCTCGCGGTCCGTCACATCTGCCCGTACACGCCGGCCCGCTTCCGCCGCGTAGTCGTTGACCGCGTCGACAGAGCAGCCCCATTGCTTAGCCAGCGCGCGATTGGTTCGTCCGCGCTCCCATTGCGCGCGACGCATCAGCCCTTCGACGATGCCAACGCGCTCGTCCACGACGTCGCGCGACGCACGGTCAGGCGATACCATCGCCTACCTCGTCGCCGAGCGCTACTGCGTTGCGACCCCATCGCTTGCGGATCTCGTCTACGCGCGCCGGATCCATCTCGACACCTCGCCATAGACGACCATGCTTAGCTGCTGCGATGAGCGATGAGCCGGAGCCCGCACACGGGTCGTAGACGACGGAGCCCGCAGGCACGTACGCACAGAGCAGTTCCATTTGCAAGGTAGGCTTCTGCCACTTTTCCCCGATGCCTGCGCCGCCACCGCCGACGGACTGCCATGAGATGTGGCGGTCGTCAGCCGTCTTATTTGCGCCGCTGCGCCTGATGACATCACGATCGATAGCGTCGTGCTTGTCGGCCCACCACGAGCGACGCGCGACCATCACCTGCTCGTGCTGACAGCACGGCAGCGTCAGGTTGATTTGACCCCGTGCGCCTCCGGTGAATACAAGAGAGTGGACGCCCCACTTGGCGTCGAGTCCCGCGACCCACGCAAGCGCACTGCGTGAGCGGTACCACACGCCGATGACGTCGACAGACTCGGGGCGTGACCATCGGTCGTAGGCGTCATCGTATGGCGGATCGAAAATCATCAGCTTGGCGATCGCGCCGTCGAGTGCAGCGTGCGTTATGGCGTCATCGGTAGAATCGCCGCATACGAGCACATGTCGCCCGAGGCGGTACACCTTGCCCGGCTGCGAGTCAGCCGTGATCTCAGCAGCCGACGCTTCGTCGCTGTCGCCATCTGTAGGCTGATCAGCCCCGTCGATGAGGCCAGCAGCGAATCCGGCTAGCTTGCGATCCTCGGCAGAGAGCGCAGCCAGCGCCTCCCGCAAACCAGCCTCGTCCCATCGCGCGATTTCTCCGAGTCGATTGTCCGCCAGCGCGAGGGCGTGGGCCTTCTTGGCCGAAATGTCCAGCAGGCGTACAGGCACGCGATCGAGCCCCATCGCGCACGCCGCCTTCCACCGCGTGTGACCGGCAATGATCTCCTTATTGGCTGCGCGAGCTACGATGGGCTCGCCCCATCCAAAGGCCTCAATACTGGCTCTAACGGCGTCGACAGCTCCGTCGTTTTTGCGAGGATTGCCCGGCCATGGGCGCAGATCGGACGGCGACATCCACTCAGCCGGAAGCGTCTCGCGCGCGCGCGTGATGCCCTTCATCGCTTCTTACCCTTGGTGTCGATGGGCCGCACCGCCGGCAGCGTCGTGTAGCTGTAGCCGTAGCCGCCGATGGTCACGGGCTCCGTCATCCACGGCGCTGCGAGCGAGAACACGCCCGGCAGCGTTTCGTGGATGTCCCACCCATCGACCGAGCGGAACGCATCGGAGCGTAGCTCGCCGGTCATGTCGCCGAGCTGGCGCCCGCCGGGGATGACCACGTGGTCGTCGAGGTGCAGCGTCGCGAGTTTCATCGCGTAGCCTCCGCTAGCAGCGCCGCGAACGGCGTGAGCTTGGGCTCGTGCTCGAGCGGCACGTAGCAGATGGTCTCGGCGTACTCGCGCATGCGTTCGGTGCATCGCGAGTCGTCAGAATGGCCGTCGGTCGCCGAGATCCTGATCACGTCCTCGGGCCAGTAGCTGTGCTCGTCGAGGATCACGCAGCCCTCTCCTCGCTCGGCACCCACGGCACGCGCTCTGGGTCGAGGATGTGCCGCGCGACGGAGAGGAACACGGCGTCTTCGCTGAGCGTCCGCTCCGACACCTGGCGCAGCACGGAGCCCCAGCCGCGCTCGCGGCGCCAGTGCGGAGGCACGCGCACGTCGCGAATGTCGAGCACGGTCCGCATCGGGCGATCGAGCGCGTCGCCGAGCACGAGCCGTGCGAGCTCCGCGCCGAACCCGGCCCGCGCAGCGTCGCGCTTGATGCCGACCCCGTACACGACGTCACCGCTCACCACGGACCACGCGTGGATGACAGCAGGCGCGCCGGGCAGGTACTCCGACCGCTCCGGATCGCAGGCGACGAGGACGTGGGCACCGCTGCGTAGCAGGCCCTCCAGCACGGGCTGGTGCGTCTCGTAGTACGCGACGTACTCCGCGGAGCCGCGCTCACGCGTCGCCCATCGATGACCTGCGCCGGCAGCGTCAGGTCCCATCACGAGCTGGCGCGCCCACATCGGGATGATGCAGGCCTCGTCCTCGCGCACCGCCTCTCGGACGGTCCAGTCGCTCACGTGTCAGGCATCGTCGTCACCGCTGGGTTGGCTGGCGCATCTCGCGCTCACGTCACGGTAGCAGGGCGGACATTGTTTGTCACACCCCGCGCGAATGCCCACAAACGGCGCCGAGCCCGTGGCGCATCCCAGCGCCCGGGCCCAGTCGTCAGTCCGCGTCTGTCGGTGGCGTCTCGGGTATCGGCGCCATCGTCGAGCCGCTGGCGTCCGCCATGACCAGCGCGGAGACGTAGCCGCTGGCGGTGAGGCCCCTGCGAGCGGCGAGGCGGTCCAGCTCCCGGTGGACGGCGGGGAGGAGCCGGAGGAGCCTCTGGCGAGCCTTGCGCTCGGTCTCCGGCTGCGTGGGCCCCGAGGGGCGGCGCTTGCGGCTGGACATCAGCCCTGCGCCTCGGCGATGACGCGGGCGCACTCGGCCCACTCGCTGGAGTCCTTGCCAAGGTCGAGGGCGGCATCGCAGATGGCGACCATCTTGGAGTCACCGGCCATGCCGGCCTCAGTGCGGAGGGCCTTGATCTGCGAGACGGTGATTTCGGTGGTGGTCGTCATGGTCGTTCTTCCTTTTCGGCGGGGGCTCCGTGCTCCCGACACCGTTCATAGTAGCGCGGGATATCCCGCGCGCAAGTACCCCCATGTCGATTTCTCACGGAGCCGTCGCGGGCACGACCCGGACCTCCACCCCGTAGCCCTTGACCGTACCAAGCTCCACCGCACCAGTCTTGCGAGGATGCGTCCTACGCTGCTCGTAGCGCCAGGACACCCGAGGGTCGCGGTCGTCCAGTCCAAGCGCGTCTGCGACCCCGTCACGGACGCTCTTGAGGGCGCCGCGGAGGTTGTCGTCGTCCAGGCCGTTGCTCGGGGCGAGGCGGGTGAGGGTGACCACTGCTGGCAGAGCTACCAGGCAGGACCGCACGTGCATGCCGACGACGAGCTTGGTCATCGCGCGCTGGTCTCGTCGGCGACGAGCGGCGGCCATGGCTGCGCCGCGCGAGAAGCCCTGCGAGCCGTTGAGGACCGACGAGGTCTTGAGCGGCAGCGTGACCCTGACGTCGCCGGTACGCGAGGGCGCGGTCATGCCGGCCTCCCGTACGCCTTCGCGCGGCGGGCCTCGGTCGCGATACGGTCGGCATCGATGCACTCGCGGCAGACGGCCTGCTGGCCATCGGCGCGGCGGTTGCGCACCACGGAGTGCCCGCACTCGAGCCCGAGGCTGACGCGCTCGTCGTCGATGGCGGTGCGGCTGGTGATCTTGCGGAGGCCGCGACGTCGGCCGAATCCTGCGCTGGTCATCGGCCGGCCTATCCTTGCCGCTCTCGCAGCATCGCTCGGTTGTACTCCTCGGCACGCTGGCACGAGACGCAGAGCCCGTACATGACGGGCTCGCCGGACACGCCAGCAGGCCCGACCTCGACGAAGGCATCGCAGCGTACGCGAGCATCGCCATAGCCCTCAGCAGGGATCTTGGTGCCATCGGAGCGGAACGCTTCGCCGGCCTTCACGAGCTCACGCGCGTCGTGCCGGGTGAGCCGCAGGCGTGCTCCTGGACACTCGGGTGTCGGCCTCGTGCCCAGCGGCGCGCCGTTGAGCGCGCTGAGGTCTAGGCCGTAGATATCTCGCATCGGCTTCATGCGGCCCCCTTCCGAGCGGCGATCTGTGCGGCGAACCGTTGAGCATCACGCTGCGCTTGCTCCGGGGTCTGCTTGGGCATCTCCGGCCCGCGCCGTTGCTCCTGGCGCTCACGAGCCATGCGGTCGTCACGCTCCCGGTCACGCGACTCCCGCCGCAGGCGCTCGCGCTCCTCGGGGACCTTGACCTGGTTCAGCCAGTACAGCGCGTCGGACCGTTCAGCCGACCGGCCCTTGGACGCCCGATGACCGGCGTACGAGAGCCAGCAAGGGACCGCCGGCATGAGCACCCCCGTCGAGGCATGCAGCGTCGCGATGACCGCGTCCCACCAGTCTGGCGGGGCCGCCATTGCGTCGGGTACGGCCACGAGCGATGTCGGCTCGGCGCAGAGCGGGGCGTCGTTGTGCGGGTGGGACGGTTGGCCCTCAGGGGTCGCGCGCGCGGGATCAGGCTCTGGTGATCTGATCTTAAGATCAGAGCTAGAGATAGAGCTAGAGCTAGAGCCAGGTACATGCGCGTTACCGTGCGCGTCTGTAACAGGTGTGTAACGCGTTACATGACGGTTACGAGACGCCTCGACACGCTGGCGAACCCTGTCCTTGTTAGCTTGGATCTCCTCGGGTCCGTCGTTGTGGTCGAGGTACCTGACGACGACGAGACGACTCTCGCGGCGCTCGACGAGGCCAGCGGTGATGAGCGCGTCCGCCTGCTTGCGTCGGTATGACCCCGGCGCTCCCCACGATGCCAAGGCGATCGCCTCCAGCGTTTCGCCGTGGGTCTTCTCGTGACGCGCCTGCATCACGAGGAACAGGTACAGCCCCATGGCGCCAGGGCAGGCGACCTCGGCGATAGTGCAGCGCTCGTGAGTCAGGAGCTGCGTCGCCATGCGGGCGTAGATCTCGCGCTTCGCGGTGGCCATCAGATCACCCTCAGCCTTCCTCGCGGCGTCGTA
>CAZNSS010000013.1:0-17930 GCA_964575465.1 uncultured Holophagales bacterium
CCTGAGGGGTCGTTCGTGGCGACGACCGAGCCGAGGCTATCCACGCTGAAATAGGAGACTGCCCCGGCCCTCGACATCGCCAGGGGTTCGTCGATGCCCGGGCCGTTCAGGAAATACGTCGTCTGCCCGCCCGTCGTCTCCGAGACGAGGTTCAGGCCGTCGTAGAGGTAGGTCGTCGTCACGCCGCCAACCGTCTTGCTCGTGCGACGCCCCTGGTAGTCGTAGGTGTAGGTGGAATTCTCGGGGCCCGTGATGGTCTTCAGGCGGTTCTCGGGGTCGTAACCGAAGGTGAAGTTGCCGGCAGGGCCCTGGCGCGTGCCGAGGTTGCCGGCGGGGTCGTACGTCATCGCGTCCACGCCGTCACCCTCGAGCCTCTGCCCGTTGAGAGGGTTCCCCGGGCTCTTCAGGTATGTGTAGGCCTGCACGCTTGCACCGCTCCCCTGCGTCATCCGGTTGCCGATGGAGTCGTAGCTCCAAGTATGGACCTCCGAGTTGAACGGTGTCCCCGCCGGGTACTCCGCCCGCGTGAGCTGGTATAGCGGGTCGTAGCCGTAGCGCGTGACGGCGCTCGCGAGGCCCTGCGACGGGAGTGTCGCGGTCTGGCTCGTCCTCTGGCCCAGGAGCGTCGGCTGGCCGGTCTGCGGGTCGACGTCGTAGCCGTAGGCGTAGCTCGCGAGCGTCGACGCCCCGAGGGCGTTCGTGAGGCTCGTCAGCCTCCCCTGGTCGTCGTAGCCGTAGTCACGGAGCTGGCCGTTCGGGAAGGTGAGGGTGTCGTACTGGCCCCGGGCGGTGTAGTCCCAGGTGAAGGCTCCCGAGACGGCGCTCCACTGGAGGGTGTGGAGGCTGCCGTCGGGGTTGTAGCCGTAGGTGGCCGTGGGGCCGGAGGGGAGGGTGAGCGTCTCGACGCGGTCGTCGGCGGTGTAGGTGTAGCCCGTTGTGCCTCGGCCGGCCTGCGCGGCGCTCGAGAGGCGGTAGCGGGAATCGTAGCTGAAGGTGTGGGTCTCGGCGGGGGTGACGGTGGTGTCCGTGACGGTGAGGAGCTTCTGGCCGTCGTAGGCGTTGGTCACCGTGCCGCCGGTGGAATAGGCCTTCGTGACGAGGCGCTTGAAGGCGTCGTAGGTGTACGTGACGACGGTGCCCCGGCGGTCGGTCTTCGTCCTCAGGAGGCCGTCGTTCCAGTAGGTGTAGGTCTCCTGGCCTCCGTCCGGGAAGGAGGTGGAGGCGAGGCGCTGTGCGCCGTCGTAGGCGTAGGTGGTGACGTTTCCGTTGGGGTCGGTGATCGTGGTGAGGTGCTTGCCCGAGTAGCCGTAGAGGGTGGCGCCCCCGGAGGCGTCCACCGAGCGGCGCAGGCGGCCGTCGACGTCGTAGCCGAGGCGCGTCAGGCGGCCGTTGGGGTCGGTGATCTCGGTGTAGAGGAAGCCCGTGGCACCGTCGAGGTGGTCGTAGCTGTAGGTCGTGGTGAAGGTGCGGCCGCCGACGGCTGGAAGGGTGACGGTGAGGACCCGACCGAGGGTGTCGTAGGTGTAGTGGGTCACCTTGCCGAGCGGGTCGGTGACGTCGGCGACACGGCCGAGGGCGTCGTGCTGGTAGGAGGTGACGGGACGCCCCGTGGTGCCCGCGGGGCCCGTGACGGTCTGGAGGTTGCCGACGTTGTCGTAGGCGTAGTCGGTCTGCGCGCCGCCCGCCGTCGTCTGACGAGTGACGCGCCCCTGGGCGTCGTACTCGTACTCGCTCACCGTGTCGGCCGTTGCGCCGTCGGAGGCGACCCGGTAGACCTTCTTCAGGCCGCCGGGGCGGGTGGAGCCGGTCGGGTGGTACTCGTAGCGCCACCCCTGCCAGGCCCGGTCGAAGGCGTTCGAGGCGGGGTTCTTCGGCGTGACCGAGGCGACCTTGTCGGGGAAGGCCGGGTCGTAGGCGTAGTCGTAGCGGACGGCGCCGGTCTGGCCCGCGTTGCGTGTGACCGTGAGGACGTGGCCCTCGTCGTCGTAGGAGTAGCCGGTGACGACGCCCGCGGCGTCGGTGACCTGCGTGGGCCGTCCCTCGGAGTCGAAGACCTTGTTGAACGAGTCGCCCGGGTCCGAGCGCGCGGTGATGGCGCCGGAATCAGGGTCGAAGTAGTTCTCGGTGGAGTGTCCCGAGTCGTCCGATTTCGTCGTCCGGTTCGAGGCGGTGTAGGTATAGCTGTAGGTCCTTCCCTGCTCGGTGTAGGTCTTCGTACGATCCGCGACGTCGTAGGTGACGTCGGTGATCGCGCGGCCCCACGGGTCGGAGATTCGCGTCAGGAGCGCCGTGGAGTCGCGGCCGCGGAGATAGTCGTACCGCGTCCTCCGTGCGGCCGGGTCGGTGACGCCCGCGAGGCGGCCCTGGGGGTCGTAGTCGTAGGTGATCGTCCGGGAAGCCGAGTCGGTCAGGGTGTGGACTTTCCCACCGGTCGTCCACCCGACGGTGACGTACCGCCCCGTTCCGGAAAGGTCGGCGATGCGGGTCAACCGGCCCTCGGGGCTACGCTCCCAGGCCACGACGTTCCCGAACTCGTCGGTCTCGGACACGAGGAGCCCGTGTTTGTCGAAGCGGTAGACCGAACCGCTCCCCCTCTCGAGGAAGAGGTCGAACGAGCCGTCGGCGGTCCGGACGAGGTCGTCTTTGCGGCCTGCCGGCGGGTCGTAGTGCCCCGTGATGGGGTTGAGGCGGAACTTGTACCTCATGCCCGTGGGGAGAACGACATTCGCTTCGGTGCCGAGACGCACGCCGCCGCTGATGTAGGGGGCGAGGTAGACGCGCGACTCGAGGCTGCTCGTCCAGCCCGGTCCGACGACGCCGTCCGCGGTCGGCGTCGAGACATAGCGGCGGGAGACTGAGATGGCCGGGCCGCTCGTCGGGACGACGAGGTCGGTGGCCAAGGTGGTGTAGGTGCCCGTGGAGACGTAGTTCGGCGAGCCGGTGCAGGTGCCGCACTCGGGAATCCCGCAGCGGGCGTCGGGACAAGGGAAGTCCGCGACGTCGACGAGCTTGAAGGCGCCCTGGAACTCGCCGTCGACCGCCGCCGCCGAGGTGACGAAGTCGGACTGGCGCCGGATCCGGTACTCGTTGGAGAGCGACTCGACCCTGACGTAGTAGATGCCGAGCCCCTCGGGGGCCCGGGTCAGCTCGATGGCGAGGTAGCCGCGGCTCTCGTTGGCACCGGCGCCGCCGGGGTTCAGGGCGAGACTGTCGATCCGACCGTTGACGCTGAGGACCGGCGCGAGATCACATGGGCGCCCGCTACCCGGGGCCGCGTGGTCGAAGCGCGGGCAGCGATGGACCTGGAACTCGCCGTCCTGGATCACGTTCCAGTCGTGGTCGATGAGCGTGAAGCGGAAGGCGCTCGGCCCGGCCGACTCGAGGAAGGAGGTCGTTCGGGTCTCCTCGATGCGCCAGTGATCCCCTTCCGGAGTCCAGACGCGAGAGCCGGTCTCCGTGGGCTCGAGCTCCGGCCACTCGCCTGGGACGACCTCGCCTCGGTAGGCGAGGAGTACGAGCCGGGCGCCATCCCCGGCCTCGGTCTTCGGCAGCTGGGCCGCCGTCGCCTTCGCGTAGGCACGGATGGGAAAGGTCCCGTCGTCGACGCCGCGAGTGCCGTCTGGACGTATGAGGTCGTAGCGCCCGTGCTTCGAGAGGGCGTGCGAGACGCCCGCATCAAAGTTGAGCGTGATCTCCCGGGTCACGTCCCCCGCCGGCCAGTCGGGGTCCTCGGGGTAATGGACCGAGAGCGTCGCAGGGTGGAGGCCGCTGGGCCAGGATGGGTCGTTCGTCCAACGCGTCCGGAGCTTGTAGGACTGGGGATTGGCCTCGCCCGGTTCGTGCGCCGCGAACTGGACGTCGCTGGACGGGACTGCTTCGGAGACCGAGGTGCCGGAGTACCCGTAGAGTGTGTTCTCGTACTTGTCGACGAGGTGGTACGAGCTGAGGGTCGTGAAGTAATTCGTCTCGAACCGGGGCGTGCCGTCCTGCTTCCTCCCGTTCTCGTACGCCTTGTAGCCGGTCCAGTAGCGGAAGGAATCGCCGCAGAGCTGGCCGAAGTAGTCGCGGCAGAACACCCGGTCGGGCTTGCCCGGCTCGGGGTGAACTCCGAATACCTGTACGGACGGCTGCTCCTGGCCCGGCGTGAAAGTCTTCGCCTGGAAGAGCTCGGTCCAGTTCCAGACAGGCTTCAGGCTCCTGTCGAGGCCGACAAAGTCGGAGTAGGTACCGAGACGGTAGCCGACGATCTCGTTCAGAGCCACGATTACGCCGTTCGCGTCGCGCTCGTGCCAGATGAAGGTCGCCGTCGGGCATTCGATGCGTGATCCGTCGGGATCGAGGATGAGCTGGCCTGCGGCGCGACCCCCAACCGATAGGGAGACGAGGACCGGGTAGTCGGGCTCGTTTCCGCTCGCGTCGTGGACCCTGATCCGAAGGCGGATCTCCTTTTCGATCCGGTGTCCGTAGATCCCCTTGTCTCCCACCGGGCCGTTCGGCGTCTCCTGGCCCGTGGACGGCGTCAGGTCTTCCAGTGTCACCGAGAGAGGGGCGTTGATTTGCGCGGAGGGAAGTACGGCGAAGGCGTGGAAGCGAAGGCCGTCCTGGCACGAGGTCGCGGAGAGGCCGGGCTGCTCGAAGCGCGCCACCGGGACCTCGCCGCGCGCCTCGTCCTCGGGGCCATAGGCCTGGGCCTGAGTGGATGCTCGGGCGCTCGACGCCAGGCTTCGGACTCCGCCGGCCGCGGGTGTCTCCTCGATCGGGCCCGAACGGGCAGGCCGCGGCGCCAGCGGGAACCTCTCGAACCTCGAGCTTTCGACCTCGAGGAGATCGCCGTCGAAGGCACCGATCGCGAAAGGCCGCATCGCGACCGCGGGATAGAGCGGGATCTGCTCGTCCGGCCGAGCCTCTGCCGAAAGTGCCGGAAGTTCGAGGCCCTCGGCCGCCGGCGCCGCAAAGGTCTGCTGGAGGGAGGGGGCGAAGCGGGCTCTTCCGAACGAGGTGAGCGTTGCGTTGACGGCTGCGACACCCGAGCTCGACGACTCGACATTCGCGCCGGGCGTGAACTGGACCGTCCCGGCGTCACCAGGGTCGACGACCTGCTGGAACGAAAGGCTCGCGCCCGAGAGGGGATGGCCTCTCGGGTCGAGGACCTGTGCCCAGGCGGTGATCGCGTCGCCGACGTGACCCGTGAAGTGGTTCCCCGCTGCCGGGATCACCCGGTCTTCCGGCGAGGACGGAGCGAGGGACGAGAAGGAGAAACTGAGCCGGTAGGCCCCGCTCCCGCGGGCCGTCTCGGCCAGGATGACGTAGAGACCCGTCTTCGGGAGCGAGGCGTTCGTGATGGTCGCATTGAAGTCGACGCCCGGCCGATCGTTGAAGCGGGCGAGGTTGCCGTAGATGAAGCCGTCGGGGGCGACGACCTCGAGCTGCGGGTCGAGACTCGACGGGTCGGACCAGGGCACGGAAGTATCGACCCGCTCCATGCGCACGTTGACGCGCGAGCCGGCCGTCGCGAAGAAGAAGTACTGGTTGTAGTCCGTCGCGCCGTAGGGGCAGTTCGGGGCCGTGCCGGAGAGGGTCCCTTCGACGATCTGGCCGGGGTGGATGCGCTGCGCCCATTTGTGCTGTTCCGGGGCGACAGCAGCGCGAGCCACGAGAGGCTCGTCGACGAGGACGAGCTTCCCATTGGAAGAGTCGACCGTACCTGCTCGAGCCTCGACGTAGTAGTAGCCAGGAGCTCTCTCGGCAGGAACGTCGAAGGAGAGCGCCAGGCCGTCTGCTCGCGGAGTCGCCGGGAGGACGAACTCATTGCATAGTGGCGGCGTGCTGCCGCCGATGTTGCAGAGCTGAGTCGTGCCGCCGACTGCGATGACGGGTCCGGTGAAGACGACTTGACGCGCGAGGGAGAGACCGGTGCCATAGACGAGGATCCCGGTACCGCCGGGAAGGGTCACTCCAGGGGCAAGACCCGTCAGGACGGGTGGCTCCCCCAGAAGGTCGAAAGCGAAGGTCCTTACCGACTCTCCGAGCGTGGCGGATATCTGGGTCTGCACTGAGCCGGAGATCGCCGCGGAGGTCACGGCGAAGTTCGCGGACGTCGAGCCGCTCGGCACTGCGACCGAGACGGGAAGAGAGACGGCCGGGTGCCCGGACGACAGGGAGACGATCGCACCGCCCGAAGGGGCAGGACCGTCGAGGCCGACTCGGCCCGTCGTCGACTGACCGCTCCGGAGGCTCGTGACGTCCAGGGTCAGGTTCGAGAGCCCGAGCGGCCTTGCCGTGAATGCAGCCTCCGCGCTGTCGGGCCCGAGGGTCGCTCGGATCGTCGCCACGTCGCTCGCGGAAACGACCAACGTGGTCAAATTGAAGGTCTTTGCCCGCTGCCCCTGCGGAATTGTGACCGATGACGGAATGACCACGTTCGGACTGCTGCTCGTCAGGTTCACGATCGCGCCCCCCTCGGGGACCGCCGCCGGAACGGTCACGAGGCACGTCGAGGGCTGACCACCGACGACCGAGGAGGGCGTACAGGAAACACCCATTCCAGGTGGCGCAACAACGAACGTCACGGTCCGGGAAGGGTTCGGCGGTCGTGGGACTCGCTCGATGCCGAGCGCCGTCAGGTCGGCCGAGATCGCGCCCGCCTGTGGCGCGGCGACGGGGCTCGTCCCGACGCTGAACGTCGCCGAGGTCTCGCCCGTCGGGATGGTCAGCGACTCGGGAACTGTCGCTTCGGGAAGCGAGCTTTGAAGGTCGAGGACAGCCCCACCGTAGGGAGGCGCCGGCCCCGTCAAAGTGACGCTTCCGAGCGCACTCGAGCCCCCGAGAGCAGTCGCGGGGGTGACTATGAAGGAGGAGATGGTCGGGGGCCCGATCGAGAAGCTCCTCTCGCCGTATCCCCCGCCCCAGGTAGCCCGGAGGATCACGGCCTGGTAGACGAACCCGACGCTCGGGGCGGCGGTGATTTCAATGGTGGCCGTCGTCAGGCCAGCTGGAACGACGACTTCAGTGACGACCGTGACGAACGGAGAGCCGAAGTCTGAGATGGCGACCGTTGCCCCGCCGGCGGGAGCCGGCCCCGTTTTCAGCACGATCGTGCACGACGCCGATGTGCCCGCGACTATGAGATAGGTCGAGCAAGAGAAGGAGACCGTCTCAGGCACGACCTGAATGCTCGCTTGCTTTGTCACGCCCCCATGGAAGAACGCGTATTCCACAGTGGTCGGCACCGTCACGGCGGGCGCCTGTATCTCGAAGTAGGATCCGTAGCCGGTCTCACCCTGCGGAATGCGCAGGAGACCGAACGACTTACCTGAGGCAAGGTCCGTCACCCTCCTGAACGTGACGTCCTGGCCTCCCGAGTGCGCGGGGCCCGTGAGGACAGGCACGGCTCTGGCAACCGCCCCGCTGGGGAGGACCGGCGTTTCGAAGGAGACGCGCTCAAGAACCGGGCGCGGCTCCGGGTCGAGGACGAAGTCGACGAGCGGGACTCCGGAGCCGCACTCTGGCCCGCCACTCCATGCAATGACGTCCTGCGTCCACGTCGGATAGCCCAGCTTGGCGACGGTCATCCGGAACGAATCGCGGTAGGCTGGGAGGCTGATGGAGTAGAAACCCGACGAGTTCGTCGTGACGGCGACGTCAATGCCCTCGAAGACCCCGTTGGCCCCTTCGACACCCGCCCCTTGCGGCGTCACGACTCGCCCGGTATGTGTGCACGAGCCGCCCGCCAGGCGCTGCGCGTGGATCGTCCCGAGATCGACGCTCTGCGCGGAGGTCAGCGACAGCGGGGCACTCGCGTAAGGGACGAAACCGGATGCAGTCACGGAGACCGAGGCCGGTCCCGGCTCGGAGTACAGTCGAAAAGCGCCATCTGGCCCCGTTACGAACTGACCGGGACCGATCGCAGCCACGGCCCCGGGGATCCCGTGATACCGGTCGTAATCGGCGCCGTCGACGACCCGGCCGACGACGACCGCGGCTCCCGCCGGCAGAGTCTTGAACGTGACCGTGCGCGACGCGCCACCGAGCGAAGCAGTGATGATGGAGTCTCCTCCGGTCACCGTGTCGTTCGGTGTGAGGACGAAGGCCCCGAACGAGGCCCCCGCCGGGATCTCCACCGTGGCAGGGACCGTGGCCATCGAGGTGTCCGAGGCCTGGAGCAGGACCGTAACGCCGCCGGCGGGAGCCGGCGCGTCGAGAGTGACGACACCTCGGACTTCCGCCCCTTGCGGCGCGGCGCTGGGGTTGATGAGGAACGTCGACATCGACGCCTCCGGGACCGAGACATCGGCCCAGCTGCTCACGCCATCCGCAGTCACGGTGATTCTCGTCGTCCCCGGCGAAGCCGTTGGCGGCACGGGGATCAGCGCTCGCCACTCGGTCGCTTCGAATCCGAAGTACTCGGACGCCTCGAAGCGCGTGGGCGAGCTCACGGAAAGGACCGAGGGATTGCTCGAGGTCACCTCGGCGTCGATATCAAGGGAAGCGCGGCAAAGGGGCCCGCCACCCGAGAACCTGAGCCTGAGGTCGAGGGACGTTCCTCGCGCCGGGCTGGAGGGAATCGCGGCGACCCACGAGGTCCCCGGAACGATCGCGAGAGAGCCCGACGCCGCGGACGAGCCGAGGCGGGCCGTCAGGACGAGCGATGCCGGCGCCGACGCCCAGTACGAACGTACGGTGATCGAGGCGCTCGAACTCCCCGCCGGAATGTCTATCTGTCGGGCAGGGGGCGTGGAGCCACTTATCGGGACTCCGTCCTCTGAGTAGCCGCCTGCAATCGAGACTTCAATCGATGCGCCACCACTCGGAGCAGCTGCATTCAGGGACACCACGAGACGCTCCTGGGAACAGGCGTTCATCGTGGTGTGACCCCAGCTCCCAGTCACCGAGCGGACCTTGAGAGGCTCGAGAACGAGGTGCGCCGTTCGCGATGAGTCGAGGGCCGAGACCGTGAAGTCAACTGGCGAGTCGCCCGCAACCTCGGCGCGAGTCACCGCCACCTCATGGTAAGTCTGCCCGGCGCCCATCGTCGCCGTCGCCGGGACAGATGCAAAAGCGGGAGCGGACGACGAGAGCGACAACTCGACCGTGCGGCCAGCGGGGACGGGGGCGGTCAGCGCCACATTGAGCTTGACGGCCTGGCCCGGTGCCGCGATTGAGGGATAGGCCCCGGCGAACGACAACGTCACGGCAGCTACGCTCGCCGTCTTCGTCACGCCATGCCGCGACGCCGAGATGGTCGCCACGCCGCCGGGCCCGCTGGCGGCGATCGCGGCCTGGAAGGTCGTCGTGAGAGACCCCGCGGGAACGACGACGTTCGCCGGGACGGAAACGTCGCCCGGCAGCGACGATACGAGCGGAACGGAGTAGCCGGTCGCGGGAGCCGCGGCGGTCAGGGTCACTGACCCTGTCACCGCCTCGCCGGGGAAGCCGCCCGAGGCCGCGAACGAGAGACTCGCGATACGAGCCGAAGGAATGACGTTCACTGTCGTCGTCACCTGGATCGGCCCGTCCGTGGCAGTAACGGTGACGCTTCCCTCCCCAGCCGTTGGAGGGGCCGTAGCGGTCGCGGTCGCCTGCATCGTCCCGGCCGGAACGAGAACGCTCGCGGGTACCGACAGGAGCTCCGGCGCCGAGGAAGAGAGGGCGATCGAACGTCCGCCAGGCGGGGCCGGGGCCGTCATCGTCACCGTGACGGGGAGTGTGGCGCCCGCGGAGACGTAGCCGGGAGCCGCCGAGACCGAGGCGAGCTCGAGTGGCGGGGCCGGCGTGACGAGGAGGCTCGCCGCAGCCGTCGCCGCCCCGGCGTTCGCAGTGAAGGTGACGGGCGTATCGGAGGCGACGGCGCCCGTCGCGACGCTGAACGTCGCCGTCGTCGCGCCGGTGGGAACGGTGACGGCGGAAGGCACCGACGCCGCGGCCGGGTTCGACGACGTCAGGGACACCGCGGTGCCGCCGACCCAGGCCGGCGCGCCGATGGTGACGGACCCGGAGACGGTAAGGCCTCCGATGACCGTCGAGGCGCCGAGCGCGAGGCTCGCGACGTCGGCGACGGGGTCGACTCGAAGGCTCGCCTGCGCGGAGAAGCCGCGGTCCGTCGCGGACAGGCTCACGGGCGTCCCGATCGTCACGGTGCCGGCCGTGACGGGGAACGTCGCGCTCCTCGCCCCTTCCGGCACGACGACGGAGGCAGGGACGGAAGCGACGTAGGGGTCCGAGCTCGAGAGCTGGACCGCCCTGCCGCCAGCCGGCGCCGCCTCGCTGATGAAGACGTTCGCCGTGACCGTGCTGCCCGCGGGTGTGGAGGACGCCGGGAGAACCAGGAGCGGCATGGGCCGGCCCACGCTGAAGCCGTCGACGTAGAGCCGGAAGCCGTAGCCCCAGGTGTCGTCGTGGATCTCGATCGCGTTGACGTCCTCGAGGCTCGGCGTGCCGGTCTGCGTCCGTGTCCAGGGGTAGGCGCCGTCGAGGGGGACCTCGTAGTACCTCCACCCGGGGGTATTGACGAGGGTGTCCCCGGGCTCGAGCCGGATCGAGCCCGAGGGGCTCCGGAGGACGAAGACGGGCTGGTTCCCCTGGAAGGGATTGGCGTTCTCGGCGCGAATCCAGAGCATCAGGGTCCTGACGTCCGAGAGGTTCCAATGGGGTGCTCCCGCCTTCGGGTAGACGAGGCCGGTGTCGAAACCGCTCGCCGTGTCGAAGCGGAGCGCTGCGGCCCCGCTCCTCAGCGACGTGGCGTCGTCGACGACGGAGACCGCCGCGTTGTCGGACGCGAAGGTCCCCCACAGCCCGGCGGTCCCCTCGGCGAGGTCTTCCGGAAGGTCGGAGACGAAGGCGAAGCCGTCGTAGGTGACGGTAAGGCCCATTCCCCACGTGTCCTGGTGGATCTCGAACGAGGTGATGTCGCCGATCGAGGGGCTCCCCTCGGTCGTGACGATCCAGTCGCTCGCGTCGCCCAGCGGGACGCGGTGGAACCTCCACTCGCCGTTGACCGTCTGGACGCCGGTTGGCTGGAGGCGAATGGAGCCACCGGGTCCGCGAAGCACCACGACGGGCTGCTCGCCCTGGTACGCCTCCGTGCCCTCGCCGAAAGACCAGAAGGTGAGGAAGTTGATCCCGCGAAGGTCCCAGTGCGCGCCGCCCGGGACGTCGTAGCGGATGCCGCAGTCGAAGCCGCTGTCGGTGACGAAGCGGAGGGACGAGGAACCCTCCTTCACGCGCGTCGTGTCGGGGCTCACGGTCGCCGTGTAGGGCGGATCGGCGAAGCCCCGCCAGGCGGAGAGGTCTCCCTCGGCGAGGTCGGTGCCGAAAGGCGGAGGCACGGTCGGATTCACGGTCACGTCCGCGCTGGCCGCGAAGGCGCCGACGGACGCGATGATCGTCGCGGGTGTCGCCACGGTCACCGCGGAGGCGACGACCGAGAAGGTCCGCGAGGTCTCACCCTCGGCGAACGAAACGGACGGCGGAACGCTGACGGCCGGGCTGCTGCTCGAGAGGAGAACGGACGTCCCGCCGGCCGGAGCCGGAGGTTCGATCGTGACCGTCCCCGTCGCGAGGCTCTCTTCCGGGAGAATCGAGGGCGAGACGACGAGCGCCGTCGGGTGGGAGGGGAGATTCACGGTGACGTTCCGCTCGAACGTGAGGCCGGCACCGCTCTGCGTGATCGCCTCGACGCCGATCGTCAGCGGTCCGTTCTCGAACCTCCCGTCGATCGTGAGGTCCGCGCTCCGGCCGTCCGGGGCGAAGGTCGTCGTCACGGAGGAGACGTATCCCGTCGAGAGCCACGGCCGCACCCAGAGGAGCTGGTCGCCCGTCCGCCCCGGACTGAACGTGACCGATACGAGAATGCGGGCGCCAGTGAGGACCGCCCCGTCCGCGGGGGCCGTGACGTGGACGCTCCCAGGCGGCATCTCAGGCCAGAACACCGCTCCGTAGAAGACGCCGTCCGCCTGGTTGTCCTCCGCCGTGAAGGTCCACGGCGGCGTGTCGAGGAACCCGGGCGCCGACGCCGTGGCCGACCAGCTTCCCAGCGGTCCCGACGCGTAGGAGAAGAGCCCGTTCTCGTTCGTCGTCACGGGAGCGACCGTCGCTCCGTTCGCGAGCGTCACCGTTGCGCCCGCGACGGGCTCGAACGTGTAGCGGTTCGCCACGAACCCGCCCGTCGCCCACCGGGGCGTGCCCGGGGGCACGATCGGGTCTCCCATGCATCGGACGGTGAGGGTCCCGCCCGCGGCGAGGGTGCGCTGGCCGAGGCAGTCCCACACGAGGCCCGCGGTCACTCCCGCGACCGTCCTCGTGCCGGAATCCGGGACCGGCGCGTGCCAGAGGCCGAGGGGCGTCCGGAACCAGAGGTCGTAGTGGTAGGGATTCCGAGAGACCGGGTCGTACGCCCGGAGCTCGACAGTTCCCGTGGAGTTCGCGAGGGGAAGGATGAAGTCGTGCGCGAGGTGGTACGGCCGGTCTCCTGCCGAAGCCTGAAACCACCTCGAGAGGGTCCGCCGGTAGCCTTCCTTCTGCGCCTCGAGAACCCAGCCGGCAGCCCCCGGGACGACCAGGTGATAACGGCCGTCGCCGCCCGTCGTCGCGCTGAGGCCGGGGTTCCCCACGGCTGAGACCGTGGCGCCGCCGACCGGGTTCCCCGCCGAGTCCCTCACGACGCCTTCGATCTCACCCGGGACGTCGCCCGCCCACGACGGCGAGACGCCGACCACGATCTCGAGGGACCGGCCTCCGTCGACGCCCAGCTCCGCCGTCGCCCCCGAGCGATAGCCGCTCTTCCGGATCGCCAGGTAGGTGTACCCCTCGGAGAGGCCCGTCAGCTCGAAGTGGCCGTTGGCGTCCGTAGTGACCGAGTGAAGCCCCGTCGCCTCCGTGACGATCGCGCCTTCGAGCGGCTGGTCTCCGTTGCCCTGGTCCACGACCGTTCCCGAGATGGTCCCCGGCAGCGGCGTGAGCGTGACCGGAGGCACCGTGGCGGACTGCCCGTTCGCGACGACGACCGAGGCGCTGGTTGCGGGCGAGTAGCGGTCGTGGTTGACCTCCACCGAATGGCTGCCGGCCGGGACGTCGTCGAGCTCGTAGTGACCGTTGCCGTCCGTCCAGGTCTCCCTTCCCGGGTCCGATGTGAGCGCGACGTGCGCCGAAGGCACCGTGAAGCCCGTCGCCGTGTCTCTCACAATGCCGGAGAGGATCCCGATGGCGCGCGTCACCATGAGGTCCGCCGTGAGGGTGTCGGCGCCTAGCGTGGCCTGAATGGTCGTGACGCCCTCGTCCGAGACTGGGGCGCCGCTGACCGTGAAGGTGCCGGTCGAACGGCCGGCCGCGACGAGGGCGCTCGCCGGGACGGTCGCCACGTTCGTGTTCGCTGACGACAGGCCGACGGTGGCACCCGCCGGCCCTGCCGGGCCGTCGAGGGTCAGGGTCCCCGTGGCCGCCGCCCCGCCCGGGATGCTCTCGGGTGAGAGCGACAACCCCGTGAGCGCCGCCGGCTCGACCGTCAGCGGCGCGGTCTTCGTGACGGTGGCGGCCGTCGCGGTCACCGTGACGGGGGCGGACGAGGAGACCGGCGCGGTCGTCACGGTGAAGCCGCCGGTCGCCTGGCCCTGGGCGACCGTAACGCTTGCCGGGACCGTCGCGGCGGCGGTGTTGTTGCTCGAGAGGGTCACAGTGACCCCTCCGGACGGGGCCGCCCCGGAGAGCGTTACGGTCCCCGGCACCGATACGCCACCTCGAACGTTCGAGGGCGAGAGCGAGATCGCCTGCAACGACACGGAGGGCGACAGCGTGAGGGTCGCCGTCTTCGCCACGCTGTTCCAGGTGGCCGTGATGGTCGACGTTCCTCCCGCCGGAAGGCTCGTGCCGGTGACCGTGAAGGTCGCCGTAGCCTGGCCCGCCGCGATGAACGCGTTCGTCGGAACCGTCGCCACGGTCGGCTTGCTGGACGTGAGCGTGACCGTCGCTCCCGACGGGCCCGCGGGGCCGCTCAGCGTAATCGTCGCCATCGACGTGCCGCCTCCGGGGATCGTCGCCGGCGAGAGCGAGACGCCGGTCACGGCCGGCCGGGCCACCGTGAGGGACGCCGTCTTCGCGACGCCGCCGGCCGTCGCCGTGAGCGTGACGGTGGCGTTCGCGTCGACGCCGAGCGTTGTAACCGCCGCCGTGGCCGTCTTGGCGCCGGCCGCGACCGTGACCGAGGCTGGGAGAGTCGCCGCCGCCAGGGTCCCGCTCGTGAGGGTGACGACCGTGCCGACGCTCGGGGCGTTTCCCGTCAGCGTGACGGTGAGCGTCGCGCCGGTACCGCCCGTGACGCTCGTCGGCGAGACGCTCGCCGCGCTCGTCGCCGGCGCCTTCACCGTCAGCGTCGCCGTCTTCGAGACACTGCTCATGGTGGCGGTGATGACCGCCGTCGCATCGTTCGGCTTGGGGATCGTGTTGATGACGAAAGTCTTTGTCTTCGTCCCCGCGGCCACCGTGACGGTCGACGACGAGACCGTCGCGGCCCCCGTATTCCCGCTCGAAAGGTTGACGACCTTGCCACCGGTCGGCGCGTTCGCGCTGAGCGTGACCGTGCCGGTAGACGTGACGCCGCCGATGACGCTCGCCGGACTCAGCGAGACAGACGAAAGGTTCTGCGCAACAGCCGGCAGGGCGAGGAGGGCAGTCGCGGTGGCCATCAGGCGGAGACCGGATACGAAGGGAGTAGATCTCAACACACGATCCTCATTCGGACGGCGCACCTCGACGGCGGATGTGCACCAGGGGCCTCAGACTCGTTTCACGCAAATGCTCGTGCCACTTCGGACTCGCCGGCATGCTCGCTGGCGGCGCATCGGGCGGTCAAGGCCAATCAGGGCGCGATCAAGAATTGGTGAATCATCACCACGCCAATTAGCCGGCGCTCCTGCCCCCCATGTCCGCCGAGAGGTTCGAACTCGCTGCTGCCCCGCTTTCGGCCGCCTACCCTACCTCGCCTGCCGTACTGCCAATCCGACCGTGTTCGGGTCGGATTTGGTGACGTTGAATCAATTCTGCGAGGCGCTGTTGCAAAAACCGGCTCCTCGCGCAGCCTTGTTTGGGGTGTTGGCTCTCGCAGGTCGGGCTGTTTAACGAATGGCGATCTGGCCCTGGGTGCACAGAAACAGACCGAACGTTCGGTACGTTGGCCAGCCCTTTGCCTCTGTCCGGCCCCCCTCTCTTACCATCCCCGGCGGAGGCCCCGCATGCGTCGATCGCTCCTCGCCGTCCTGCCGCTCCTCGCCGCGGTCGTGTCTTCTCCCTCCTTCGCCGCCGGCGCGAAGGACGGACCGTCGCGGAAGGCCGAGAAGGGGTGCGCGTGGGAGAAGCTCTCCGACGCGCGGCTCGGCCTGGAGGCGTGGGTCTCGCGGTGCGACTTCGGGTTCCGGAAGATCGACTTTCTCGTGAAGGGCGACTCGCTCGCCATCCGTTTCTCGGACGGCGGAGAGCCGGAGCCGGTCGTCGACGTCTTCGCGCTCGGGAAGGGCGAGGGGCCCGAGGCGGGAATCCGGCGCGTCTTCGCCGCGAAGACGGAAGGCGCCCTTGCCTCGCGTTGCGTCCTCGCGCCTTTCCGGCGCGTGAAGGCGCCCGCGGGCGTGAGGCGCCTCTCGTTCGTCCCCGACGCGAAGTACGCGAAGGAGGTCGCCCGGAAGGCAAAGCCCGACGAGATCGGTGACCCGCCCTGCGGCGACTGGGGCGACGGGCCGGAAGGGGTGCAGTACTTCGAGGTGCAGGAGGGGGCGCCCCGGTTCCTCTTCGTGAGGGTGGGCCAGGAGGAGCCGCTCTTCGACGAGAAGACGCTGCGGATCCTGCCGCCCCGCTGACGGCACGCCTCCCGTACCATCCGCGGCGGAGGCCCCATGCGTCTTCGCCGCCTTCCCGTCCTCGCCGTCCTCACCCTCCTCGAAATGCTCCCGCTCGCGGCCGCCGAGCCCGTCACGACTTCTGGCAAGCACCCGCTCACCGTGGACGACATCTGGTCCGTCGTCCGGGTCGGGCGGCCCGTCGCCACTCCCGACGGGAGGGCGGTCGTCTACCCGCGGACGACGTGGGACGCGGCGAAGAACCGGAGCCTCTCCGACCTCTGGCTGCAACCCGTCGCCGGCGGGCCGGGACGGAAGCTGACGGCACACGACGCGGGCGAGTCGTCGCCGGCCTTCTCTCCCGACGGTTCGCGCCTCGCGTTCGTCTCGAAGAGGGACGGCGACAAGGAAGCCCAGCTCTACCTCATGCGCCTCGACGGCGGCGAGGCGGAGCGGTGGACGGAAATGCCGCTCGGGGTCCAGTCGCCGCGCTGGACGGCCGACGGGAAGCGGATCGTCTTCGTCTCCTCCGTCTGGGGCGAGAGCCTCGAAACGACGAAGGCGGAGCTCGCCAGGCGCGAGAAGGAAGATAAGACCCGGGTGAGGGCGACGGTCTCGGAGGGCCGGCTCGTCCGCTACTGGGACCGCTGGATCGAGGCGGACCAGTGGGCGCACCTCTTCTCACTCGACGTGGCGACGCGCGCGGTGACCGACCTGACGCCGGGGATGAAGCGCCTCGGGAACCTCGAGGACGGCGGGTTCGTCTTCGACGTGGCGCGCGACGGCTCGGTCGTCTTCGTGGCGAACGCGACCGAGCCCCCGTACCGGACCCTGAACTCCGACCTCTTCCTCGTCCCGGCCGCCGGCGGCGCGCCGCGGAACCTCACGGCCGAGAACCCGGCCGAGGACGGCCATCCCGTCTTCTCTCCCGACGGGAAGACGATCGCCTTCGGGCGCGAGGTGAAGGGCGACGGCTGGCCCGACCGGACCCGTCTCGCCCTCCTCGACCTCGCGACGGGGAAGACGAACGTCCTCACGGAGGCCTGGGACCTCGTCCCCGAGGACTGGAGCTTCACGCCCGACGGCAAGACGCTCGTCTTCCGCGCCGAGGCGCGCGCGCGGACGAACGTCTACGCCCTTCCCGTTGCGGGCGGGACGCCGCGCCTCGTCTGGAAGGGGGGCCGCGCGACGAGCCTCGCTCTCGCCGGCGGCGAGGTCGTCTTCGGCGCGACGTCGTTCCGCAGGCCGACGGAGCTCGCGGCGGTGAAGCTCGATGGCACGGGGTTCCGCGGGCTGACTTCGTGGAACGACGCGCTGATGGCGGGGATCGCCTTCGGCGAGGAGCGGGAGGTCGTCTTCAAGGGGGCGGGCGGCGACGACGTGCAGATGTGGGTCGTCTACCCGCCCGGCTTCGAGAAGGGGAAGACGTACCCGCTCGTCCACGTGATCCACGGCGGGCCGATCGGCACCTCGGGCGACGAGTTCCACGCCCGGTGGAACGCTCACGCCTTCGCGGCGCCGGGCTACGTCGTGGCGATGGTCAACTTCCACGGCTCGTCCAGCTTCGGGCAGCCCTGGGTCGAGTCGATCCTCGGGGCGCCGGGCGACAAGCCGTTCCAGGACGTGATGGCCGCTACGGACGTCCTCGTCGCCGAGGGGAGCGTCGACCCGAAGCGGATGGCCGCGACGGGAGGCTCGTACGGCGGCTACCTCGTGAACTGGATCGCCGGTCAGACCGACCGGTTCGCCGCGCTCGTGACCCACGCCGGCATCTACAGCCTCCTCGGTCAGTTCGCGTCGGACCTCGCGTACGGCCGGCAGCACTCCTACGGCGGCTTCCCCTTCACGAACCCGTCGGCCATCGAGCGCTGGAGCCCGAACCGCTACGCGGCGCAGCTGAAGACGCCGATGCTCGTCGTCCACGGCGAGAGGGACTTCCGCGTGCCGGTGACGCAGGGGCTCGAGCTCTACGGCGTCCTGACGGCGAAGGGGGTCCCCGCGCGCCTCGTCGCCTACCCCGACGAGAACCACTGGGTCCTCAAGGGGAGCAACGCGAAGCACTGGTACGGCGAGGTGCTCGGCTGGCTCGCGCGGTGGCTGAAGACGCCCTAG
>CAZNSS010000014.1:0-5630 GCA_964575465.1 uncultured Holophagales bacterium
GTCGTGGCCGCCGCGGCGGAGCTCGACGCCGCCGGAACGGCCGAGGCCGTCGCCCTCGTCGAACGCCTCCTCGCCCACCCCGTCGTCGCCCGTGCGCGCGCCGCCCGCCGCCGCTTCGTCGAGCTCCCCGTCCTGTTCCGCGACGAGGCGCTCGAGGGCGCGCCGCTCGTCGAGGGGAAGATCGACCTCCTCTTCGAGGAGGAGGACGGCTGGGTCGTCGTCGACTGGAAGACCGACCGAGTCCCGACGGGAGAGTCCCGCGCCGTGCGGGCAGCCCTCTACGCGCCCCAGCTCGAGAGCTACGCGCGCGCCCTCGTCGCCGTCCTCGGGCCGGGGACTCGGGTCAAGGAGACCCTCCTCGCTTTCGCGCGGGACTGACTCTCCGGCGGTGTTGATCGCGGGTACGTTCGACGGGCTGGATCCTGCACGACGAGAAGACGATGAAGTCCTCCTGCAGGTCCGTCAGATCGGGCGAGCTCCCGCGATCCCCCGTGGGGGCTTGCCTCCCGACGAGTCCACGGCGGGGACGGCCCTCCGCATATCAAGCTTCGTGGAGATATCTATCGGCATGGCGACCGCGGCTCCCCGCACCCGGCCGGCGCGTCCCGGCTTCCCATCCGCGAAAGGGGACCGGCCGCGCCTCGCCGACCTGTTCCGCGCCCTTTCCGATCCGACGCGACACCGGATCCTCGCCTCCCGCCGGAATGGCGAGCAGCTGATGTCCGAAGCCATTCGGGAAAGCCCCCCCTTCTTCCGCCTCCCGTCGCGCCTGACGAGACGTCCTCGCATCCCTTCAAGGCCCTCCTGAACCCGTTCGAGGTCCTCATCCCCCACGAGCTCTCCGCCGATCGCCCGCGGCTGGAGAGAGCCCGCGCGCCCGGAGCGTGTCCGGATGCGAGCCCCCCCGCCGCCGCCTGAGGGCACGTGCCCGCGGCCCCCGCCTCGAAAGGGGGAGTGTTGGACAACCATGCATCAAGAATCTATGATTCGTGTTCGACCGAAGCCGGTCCGGCGCCACCGGCCACCGAGTTCGCGACGAAAGGAACCGCCCATGGAATCCACCCCCGCCCACAGGAAGATCGAGGTCCTCGGCCCCGGATGCTCCCGCTGCAAGGAGACGTACCGCGTCGTCCAGAGCCTCGTCGAGACCGAGAAGCTCCCCTTCGACGTCGTCAAGGACGAGTCGATGGACCGGATGGTCGCGGTCGGCGTCCTCGCGACGCCCGCCGTCGTTCTCGAGGGCAAGGTCGTCTTCTCGGGCCGCATCCCGAAGGCCGAGGAGCTGCGGACACTTCTCGCCTCGGCCTGATCTGTCGAGGTCCGGGCGCCGCGAGCGGGCTCGCCCCCCCGCGGCGCGCGGCTGAGACATGAAGGAACGCACCAAGCTTCTCCTGATCGTCGGGATCTTCCTCGGCGCCTACTTCCTCCCCGTCGAGAGCGTGCGCCTCCAGCGGGCGCTGCCGGAGGGTTTGGTCCTCCTCAAGGACTACGCCCGGCAGCACGTCCTCCTCTGCCTCGTCCCGGCGTTCTTCATCGCCGGGGCCATCGGCCAGTTCGTCAGCCAGGGCGCGGTGATGAAATACCTCGGCTCGACCGCGAAGCGCCCGGTCGCCTACGGGGTCGCCTCCGTCTCCGGCGGCATCCTCGCCGTCTGCTCCTGCACCGTCCTCCCCCTCTTCGGGAGCATCTACCGGCGTGGAGCGGGCCTCGGCCCGGCAACGGCTTTCCTCTACTCGGGACCCGCGATCAACGTCCTCGCGATGATCCTCACGGCCCGCGTCCTCGGCCTCCAGCTGGGCGTCGCCCGGGCTGTCGGTGCCGTCGTCTTCGCCGTCGTCATCGGGCTCCTCATGGCGGCGATCTTCCGGAAGGAAGAGGCCGCGCGAGCCGCGAACGGACCCGACCCGTTCGCCGCGGCGGGCTCGGCCGCGAGCGGCAACGACCGCCAGCCCTGGCAGGACGCGACCTTCCTCGGAACGATGATCGCGATCCTCGTCTTCGCGAACTGGGGTGCGCCCAACAAGGAAGTCGGCTTCTTCGCGACGGTCTGGGCAGTCCACTGGTACCTCGTCGGCGCGGCGTTCCTTCTCCTCTTCTGGATGATCTGGCGCTGGTACGACCGCGAGGAGCTGAAGGCCTGGGTTCTCGGCTCGTGGGAGTTCGCCAAGCAGATCCTCCCGCTCCTCCTCGGCGGCGTCCTCGTCGCCGGCTGGCTCATGGGCCGGCCCGGGCACGACTCCGGACTGATTCCCGACGCCTGGGTCGCGGGGGCCGTCGGGGGCGACTCCCTGGCCGCCAACTTCCTCGCGTCCGTCGCCGGGGCTCTCATGTACTTCGCCACCCTCACCGAGATCCCGATCCTCCAGGGCCTCCTCGGCTCCGGCATGGGCAAGGGTCCTGCGCTCGCTCTGCTCCTCGCCGGCCCGGCCCTCTCGCTCCCCAGCATGATCGTCATCAACTCGTACCTCGGCACGAAGAAGACGGTCGTCTACGTCAGCCTCGTCGTCCTCATGGCCACCTTCACCGGATTCGTCTTCGGAGCCTTCGTCTCATGAGCATCGAAAAGAAGCACCTCGTCACCGGAGCCCTTCTCGCCTTCGTCGCCGTCACCGCCGTCACCATCGGCGTGAAGGAGACCCGCCACGCCCGCGCCGTGGCCGCGGTCGAGGTGGCAAGGGTAGCGGAGCCTCCGAAGCCTTCCGCCGGGTCCGTTCCCGTCCCTCCGGCCGAGGAGGTACCCGTCGCACCGGCCGAAGCCACGCCGTTCCCAAAGTCGCCCGCGGTTCCGCCCGTGGCAGTGGCGGCCAAGGCCCCGCCCGCCAGGCCCCCGGCTCCGAAGGACGCTGCCCCGGCCGTCGCCGCGCCGCCGCCGGCCGAACCGCCCGCGACCATCGTCGTCACCTACTTTCGCGCCACCGCGCGCTGCATGTCGTGCCTGAAGATCGAGGACCTCACGAACGCGACGATGACCACACGCTTCGCAGGCCCCATCGCCGAGAAGCGGGTCGTCTGGCGCGTCCTGAACGTGGACGAGCCCGAAAACAACCACTTCGTGAAGGAGTACGGCCTCTACACCAAGTCGGTCGTCGTCTCCGAGGTGAAGAACGGCCGGGAGGTCCGCTGGAAGAACCTCGACCAGGTCTGGCAGCTCCTCGGCGACCCGGAGGCCTTCCAGGGCTACGTCGAGCGGGAGGTCAAGGCGTTCCTCCCGAAGGCATGAGCCTGGAGCTCGCTCCGGTCGCCGCGACCGCGCTCTGGCTCGGCATCCTGACCTCCATCAGCCCCTGCCCCCTCGCCACGAACATCGCGGCCGTCTCCTACATCGCCCGCCAGATCGACCGGCCGCGAAAGGTCGTCCTCTCGGCCGCCAGCTACTCCCTGGGGCGCGCGTTCGCCTACGCAGTCGTGTGCGCCGTCGTCGTTCTCGGCCTCCTCTCCATCCCGGGGCTTTCGCAAGCGCTCCAGCGGTACATGAACAAGGCGCTCGGGCCGCTCCTCGTCCTCGTCGGCATGTACCTCCTCGGCCTGATCTCCTTCGGCTTCTCGACGACCGCGGGAAGCGACGACCTGCGCAAGAAAGCCGCCGAGGGGGGGCCTTGGGGCGCCGCCCTACTGGGGGGGCTCTTCGCCCTCTCGTTCTGTCCCGTCTCGGCAGCCCTCTTCTTCGGGAGCCTCGTTCCGCTTTCGCTCCAGCACGGGTCGAAGATCGTCCTCCCGGTCGTCTACGGCCTCGGAACGGCGCTGCCGGTCGTCGTCCTCGCCCTGGTCGCCATGGGAGGCACGAAGGCCCTCTCGGGCGCGCTGAAGAAGGTCGGGGCGTTCGAGGTCTGGGCGCGCCGCGTGACCGGCGCCGTCTTCGTGGCCGTCGGGATCTATCTTTCCGTCCGGTTCGTCTTCCTCGGATGAGCCGGCGATGCTCTTGACATATCAAGATTCGTGGATATATTAAGACTGATGGTCACCGCCACAGCCCGCCCCCGGCCAGCCCCGCGAAAGGCGCTCGACGCCGCCCGACAGGCCTCGCGGCTCGCCGAGCTGTTTCACGCCCTCTCCGATCCGACTCGACTCCGGATCGTCGCGGAGCTTCGGCAGGGAGAGCTCTGCGTCTGCAACCTCACGGGCCTCCTCGACGCCCAGCAGTCCCGCCTCTCCTTTCACCTCAAGACGCTCAAGGACGCCGGACTCGTCTCTGACCGGCGTGCGGGGCGCTGGATCCACTACTCCCTGGTCCCGGAGGCGTTCGAGGAAGTTCGGCTCGCCCTCGAGGAGCTGTCCAGCGCGGCGAAGGCCTCGGCCGCCGCCTGTTGCCGGCGCTGAAACCCTCTTTTTTTGACTTATGTATCGAGAATTCTTGATAGGAAGGAGATCCCGATGAACGACGAGAACATCCGCGACATCGTGAGAGAGAAGTACGGGCTGGCAGCCCTGCAGGTGCAGAGCGGCCGTGCCTCCTGCTGCGGCCCGGCCCCGTCGTCGTGCTGCGGCACGGCCCCTTCCGCCTCCGGCCTTTCCGGCGACCCGATCACCTCGAACCTCTACGCCGACCACGAGACGGCCCTGCTTCCGGAGACGGCCGTCCTCGCCTCCCTCGGCTGCGGCAACCCGACGGCCCTCGCGCAGCTCGAGGAGGGGCAGGTCGTCCTCGACCTCGGCTCCGGCGGCGGCATCGACGTCCTCCTCTCGGCGAAGAGGGTCGGCCCGACCGGGAAGGCCTACGGTCTCGACATGACCGACGAGATGCTCGCCCTCGCCCGCGAGAACCAGGCGAAGGCCGGGGCGACGAACGTCGAGTTCCTCAAGGGGACGCTCGAGGAGATCCCCCTCCCCGACGCCAGCGTCGACGTGATCATCTCGAACTGCGTCATCAACCTCGCCGCCGACAAGGACCGGGTCCTCCGCGAGGCGTTCCGCGTCCTCAAGCCGGGCGGCCGGTTCGCCGTCTCGGACGTCGTGACGAAGGGGGAGATCCCGGCGCCGGTGAAGAAGAGCGTCGAGCTCTGGATCGGCTGCATCGCCGGGGCCCTCGACGAGAGCGAGTACGTCGCAAAGCTGACCGGCGCCGGCTTCGTCGGCGTCACCGTCGAGCCGACGCGGATCTACAAGGTCGACGACGCCCGCGAGTTCCTCACCTCCGCCGGGATCGACGTCGACGCCCTCGGACCGGAAGTCGACGGCAAGTTCCGGAGCGCCTTCGTCCGCGCGACGAAGCCGACGATCGGCTGAAGTCCCGTGTCCGACGGCGTCGCCAGGAAGCTCTCGTTCCTCGACCGCTGGCTCACGTTCTGGATCTTCGCCGCCATGGCGGCCGGGGTGGCGATCGGCTCGCTCGTTCCTGCGGCCGAGGGATTCATCAACTCGTTCCAGGCCGGCACGACGAACATTCCCATCGCCATCGGGCTGATCCTGATGATGTACCCGCCCTTCGCGAAGGTGAGGTACGAGGATATGGGGGACGTCTTCCGTGACCGGAAGGTCGTCGGCCTGTCGCTCTTTCAGAACTGGATCGTCGGTCCCGTCCTCATGTTCGTCCTGGCCATCGTCTTCCTGCGCGGCTATCCCGAGTACATGGCCGGCCTCATCATGATCGGCCTCGCCCGCTGCATCGCGATGGTCATCGTCTGGAACGAGCT
>CAZNSS010000014.1:5730-17042 GCA_964575465.1 uncultured Holophagales bacterium
AAGCTCATCGTCACGATCCCGATGGACGTCGTGAGGATCGCGATCCCGCTCGTCGTCTACTTCGTCGTGATGTTCGTCGTTTCGTTCTGGATGGGTCGGAAGATCGGGGCGGACTACAGCAAGACGACGACCCTCGCCTTCACGGCGGCGAGCAACAACTTCGAGCTGGCCATCGCCGTCGCCGTGGCCGTCTTCGGGATCAACTCCGGGGCTGCCTTCGCGGCCGTCATCGGCCCCCTCGTCGAGGTCCCGGTGATGATCGGCCTCGTCAACGTCGCGTTCTGGTTCCGGCGGCGGTACTTCGTCCCGGCGGCGTCCGCCGCGTCTGCCTGACAGAGGCCGGACGATGCCGAAACCTCGCGTCCTCGTCCTCTGCACCGGGAACTCGTGCCGCTCGCAGATCGGCGAGGGGTGGCTCCGTCACGACCTCGGCGACCGCGTCGAGGTGTACTCCGCCGGGACCCGTCCCTCCTTCGTCCACCCGAGGGCGATCCAGGTGATGGCCGAGGCCGGGGTCGACCTCTCGGCGCACACGAGCAAGTCGGTCGAGACCTTGAAGGCCTTTCCGTTCGACCTCGTCGTCACCGTCTGCGACTCGGCACGCGAATCGTGCCCGGTCCTTCCCGGGGCGCGGAAGACAGTCCACCGCGCTTTCGAGGACCCGGTGCACGCCGGAGCGGGCGACGACGCCCTGCCCGTCTTCCGGCGCGTCAGGGACGAGATCCGCGCCGTGCTCGTGCCGCTCGTCGAGCGTGAGCTGGACCTTCCCGCCCGGGAGACCGAGTGACCGGGCAACTCGCTCTCCCCTCCTTCCGCCCGGAGCCGACGAACTCGCCGGCCGCTCCCCCGACGCGCCCCTGGGCCGGGACCATCGCCGTGCACGTCGCGGCGCTCGCCGCCTGGGCCGGCGCCTACGCCTTCAACGGCCCCTTCTCGAAGCTCTTCACCTACGGCCTTCTTCGCCTGACGCCCGGGACGCACCTGGCTTCCGCGGTCGAGTTCTTCGTCTTCGAGGTCCCGAAGGTCCTCCTCCTCCTCACCCTCGTCGTCTTCGTCGTCGGCATCCTCCGGAGCTTCTTCACGCCGGAGAAGACGCGCAGCCTCCTGGCGGGCCGGCGCGAGACGGCGGGGAACGCACTGGCGTCGCTCCTCGGCATCGTCACGCCGTTCTGCTCCTGCTCGGCGGTCCCGATGTTCATCGGGTTCGTCACCGCGGGTGTCCCCCTCGGCGTGACGTTCTCCTTCCTCGTCGCCGCACCGATGGTCAACGAGATCGCGCTCGCGCTCCTCTTCGGCCTCTTCGGCTGGAAAGTCGCCGGGCTCTACCTCGGCACCGGACTCCTGATCGCCTTCGTCTCCGGCTGGACGATCGGGAAGCTGAAGCTCGAGAAATGGGTCGAGCCCTGGGTCTACGCGATGAAGGGTCCCGCCACGGCATTCGGCGAGGAACGAATCGGCTGGGAGCGCCGCCTCGAGATCGGACGCGACGAGGTCCGCGAGATCGTCGGAAAGGTCTGGCTCTACGTCCTCGCGGGGATCGCCGTCGGCGCCGGGATCCACGGCTGGGTCCCGGAGAACTTCATGGCCTCGATCATGGGAAAGGGGGCCTGGTGGTCCGTGCCGCTCGCGGTCCTGATCGGGATCCCGATGTACTCGAACGCCGCCGGGATCCTCCCCGTGGTCCAGGCCCTCCTGGGGAAGGGGGCCGCGCTCGGGACGGTCCTCGCCTTCATGATGTCCGTGATCGCGCTCTCCCTCCCCGAGATGGTCATCCTCAGGAAGGTCCTCACCCCTCGACTCATCGCGGTCTTCGTCTCCGTCGTGGGGACGGGAATTCTCCTCGTCGGCTTCCTCTTCAACGCCGTGCTCTGACCGGCTTGGGCCGTCCGCGACTCTCCGCGGCCCGGGTGTAGACTTCTGCCGTCTTCGACCCCTGGCCCCTAAAGGGCCTCCCCATGGGACCAGGGGCGGTGGGCACGGCTCCTTCGGGAGCCAAAGCCCCGAGGGTCGCCTCCGGAAACGGGACGGCCTCCCCTTTGGAAAGGAGATCCGCCGTTGATCTGCCCCGCTTCCCACGCACCCGGGCTCCACTGGCGAGCCTGAGAAGTCCCGCCGTGCACCTGCCGCGCGCCGCGGGAGCCGCGACCCTTCGCGTCTCCGTCACCGACCGCTGCAACCTCCGCTGCGCCTACTGCATGCCGGAGGAAGGGGTCCCGCTGGTTCCGCGTGGCGAGATTCCGACCCTCACCGAGCTGGCCTCGGCGGTGGCGTGGCTCGTGGCGAGGTACGGAGTCGACCGGGTCAAGGTGACGGGCGGCGAGCCGCTCGTGCGGGGCGGGGTCCCGGAGTTCGTCGCGAAGGTCGCGGCGATCCCGGGTGTCGCAGAAGTCTCCATGACGACGAACGGAACGAGGCTCGCGGGCACAGCGGCAGAGCTGGCAAAGGCGGGCCTGGCGCGGGTGAACATCTCGCTCGACACGGTGGACCCCGACCGCTTCCGAGAGCTGACCCGCGGCGGCCGGGTGGAAGAGGTCCTCGCCGGAATCGACGCCGCTCTCGAGGCCGGCCTGACACCCCTCAAGCTGAACTCGGTCCTTCGCCGGAGCTCCTTTCGGGAGGACGTTCCCGCCCTCCTGGCCCTGGCCGCAGACAAGGGCGTCGAGATCCGGTTCATAGAACTGATGCACACCGGGACCGAGGCCGAGTGGGCCATCGCTGAGCGGGTCACCGGCGCCGCCGTTCGCGAGTGGCTCGCCGCCGAGGGGGCGACGATCACGCCGCTTCCTGCCCGTCCGAACGCTCCCGCCCGGCGAACGGCGGTCTCCTGGAAGGGATGCGAGATCCTCGCGGGCTGGATCGACCCCGTCAGCCATTCCTTCTGCGACGACTGCGACCGCCTGAGGCTCGACGCCCGCGGGCGCCTCCGCCGCTGCTTGATGGACGACCACGCCTTCCCGCTCGTCGACCTCCTCCGGCGGGGAGAGTCCGACGTGGCCACGGCGGCGGCGCTCTACGTCGCCGGCAAGCAGCCTCCCACCGCGATGACCATCGGATCGACGATGGCGTCGATCGGCGGGTAGACGGCCCCCTTCTCCGTCGCTCAGGCGGTCCGGGTTCGTCCTTCGGCCGCCGACGCCGTCCACGCCACCGCCACCGTCACGAGGCTTCCGGTGAGCGTGTAGAGCGGCCAGGCGAGCTTCGTCCCGAGGACGACGAAGACCATCACGCCGACGCCCGTGAGGAAGCCGACGGCGGCCGAACGGGAGGTCGTCTTCCCCCTGACCGCGAGGAAGAAGAGGCCCAGGAAACCGCCGTAGGTGAACGAGGCGATGCTCAGCGCCAGCTCGACGACGGCCTGCCCTGTCCCGATGAAGATGAGCGCCGCTCCCGTCAGGAGGATGGCCCAACCGAAGCTGACCCGGCGCGAGAGGCGGAGCTTGTGCTCCTCGCTGGCCGCCCGCCCCCACCTCGTCGACGCATAGAGGTCGAAGACGGTGGAGCTCGAGATCGAGCTGATGGAGCCCGAGATCGTCGACATCGCCGCGGCGAGGAGCCCCGCGATGATGAGGCCGGAGAGTCCGGACGGGACCTGCTCGACGATGAATTTCGGGAAGACGGCGTCTCCCTTGAGCGTGAGCGGGCCGTAGAAGAGGAAGAGGAGCGTCCCGACGGCGAGGAAGAGAGCGAACTGGAAGATGACGACGACGCCGCTCGCCACGAGGGCGCGCCGGCTGTCGCGCAGGCTCTCCGTGGAGAAGAGCCGCTGGACGATGATGTAGTCGGTGCCGTGCGAGGCCATCGAGAGAACGGCCCCGCCGAGAATCGCGGTCAGGACGTGGTACGGAGACGTCAGGAAGCCGCCGTCCGTCTGGAAGACCGTGAGCTTTCCGGCGGCGGCCGCGGCGGCCAGCTTCGCCCCGAGCTCGGGGATCTTCGGGACGAGAACGACTATCGCGACGAACCCTCCGAGGATGTAGACGCCGAGCTGGATGACGTCGGTCCAGATGACGGCCCTGACGCCGCCGACCTGGACGTAGATCACCGTGATGGCCGCGGTCAGGAGGATCGCCGCGACGTAGAGCGTCGGGTCGGAGATGCCGGAGAAGAGGTTGTAGCCGCGAAAGATGATGACGAGCGGGATCGCCGTGGCGTAGAGGCGCACGCCGTCCGCGAAGATCCGGGTCAGGATGAACGTCCCCGAGGCGAGCCGCCTCACGCCCACGCCGAAGGTCCTTTCGAGGAGCGCGTACGAGGTCGTCAGCTCTCCCTCGAAGTAGCGCGGCAGGAGGACCCAGGCGATCACGATCCGCCCGAGGAGGTAGCCGAACGAGAGCTCGAGGAATCCCCAGGCCCCCTTGAAGGCCATCCCGGGGACCGAGATGAACGTGAGCGCCGAGGTCTCGGTCGCGACGATCGACGCGGTGACCGCCCACCAGCCGATCTTCTTCTCCGAAAGGAAGTAGTCCTTCGCGGAAGCCTGCTTCCCCCCCTTGGCGAGGCCGAAGGCGGCGATCCCGCCCATGTAGACGACGACGACGACCCAGTCGAGCGCGGAGAAGCCGCTCAATGCGCCGAGGAGTCTACTTCGGGATCCGCGACGGGCGGCGCCCGCTCAGGTGACCGTGGCCTTGCGCTCCAGCTTCCCCCACCCGACGACCGTTCCGCGGACCGCCGTCAGGAACGACCTGATCGCGACGTAGTACATCAGCTGGCGGTAGAGGAGGCGCTGCAGGAGAAGCGACCGGAGGAGGCTCCAGTCTTCCCGCTTCTCGAGGAGGAAGGCGGTCACGACCACGAGAACGTCGACGGCCGTGAAAAGTGCGTAATAGAAGAGCGTCGGGCCGAGCCCCGCACCCGGGGCGTCGGCGGGGTGCTGGGTCCGCCGCCAGATCGCGAGCGCGACCGCGAAGAGGACCTGCAGGTCGACGAACGGCGAGACGAGCGGGAAGAGGATCTGGAAGACGAGGAGATTCGGCAGGGCGAAGAAGCCGAGCCCGCCGGCCTTCCGTGAGAGGAAGGCCCCTCGCGCCTTCCAGGCGGCCTGCATCGTGCCGTAGAGCCAGCGGAACCGCTGCTTGACGAATCCGACGACGGTGTCGGGCGCCTCGGTGCAGGCGACGGCGTCGTCCGCGTAGCGGACCCGGTGCCCGCGACGCAGGATCGCGAGGGTCAGGTCGGCGTCCTCGGCGAGCGTGTCGGACGAGAAGCCCCCGGCCTCGAGGACGAGCGCGCGCCGCCACGCGCCCACCGCCCCCGGCACCACCGAGATCCCGTTCAGGACGTCGAACGCCCGCCGCTCGAGATTCTGGCTGGTGATGTACTCGAGCGCCTGCCACCGCGTCAGGAGGTTGATCCGGTTCCCCACCTTCGCGTTGCCGGCGACGGCTCCGACCGCCGGGTCGGCGAACGGCGCGACGAGCGCCGGGATCGTCCCCGGGCGGAAGAGCGTGTCGGCGTCGAGCCCGATCACGACGTCGGCCTCCGTCCGCGCGAGGGCGTTGTTCAGCGCCGCCGACTTCCCGGCGTTCGCCTGGCGGTAGGCCTTCACGCGGGGCTCGTCGCCGAACCTCTCGACGACCCGCCCAAAAGTGTCGTCGGTCGAGCCGTCGTCGACGACGACGATCTCGAACGGCGGCGCCGCGGAGGCGAGGAGCGACTCGACGGTCCGCACGACGACCAGGGACTCGTTGTAGGCGGGGACGAGGACGCTCACGGCGAGATCCGGCGCCGGGAGGCCGCGCCACGGCGGCCGGCGCCACTTCTGGACGACCGCCAGGACCACGATCACGAGGAGCCGCCCGATCCCGAGGACGATCCCCGCGAGAAAGAGAAGCCCGAGCATCGAGCCCGCGCCGGTGATGAGGAAGAAACCGGCGTCCGAGAGGAGGAGGGAGAGCCTCTCGGCCCGCGGGACGGGAGGCATGAGCGCCTCGGGAGCGAGGCCCAGGAGCTTCGCCATCGAGACGATCTCGAACCCTTCCTTCCTGAGGGAGCGGATCAGGATCGGCAGCGCGGCAACGGTCTGAGCGCGGTCGCCGCCGCCGTCGTGGAGGAGGACGACGTTCCCCTCCCCTGCCCTCGCGGCCCGCAGCGTCTCCGCCACGATGCGGGAGACCCCCGGGGCCTGCCAGTCACCCGGGTCGATCTTCATCCCGATCGTGTAGTAGCCGCGGGCGCTCGTCGCGAGAAGGGGCGCGACCTGGTCGGGCGTCTCCGGCTCGACGTCCTCGGCGTAAGGCGGGCGGAAGAGGAACGAGCGGCAGCCGAGCCGGCTCTCGAGAAGGCGCTCCGTGGCGTTCATCTCGAGTCGGAACTGCGCGCTGCCGATCGCGGAGATGTTCGGGTGGCTGAACGTGTGGTTGCCGATCTCGTGCCCCTCGCGCCGGACCCTCGACAGGAGGCGCGGCTCGAGGTCGGCGTTGATGCCGATCACGAAGAAGACCGCCGGCGCCTTCTCGGCCGCGAGGACGTCGAGGACCTTCGGCGTCCACTGCGGGTCGGGTCCGTCGTCGAACGACAGGACGATCTTCTTCGGCGAGAGGCCGCCGCGCCGCTCGACGACGAACGGCGAAGGGAACGACAGCAGCCGTTCGCCGGTGATGCGACGCTCGGCGGCGTCCCACACGACCTCCCGCACGCCGTCCCTCGGCGTCTCGGCGACGTGGAGAACCTCGCCGACGCCCTGGTAGTCGACGTCGTACCCGTACCGGACGGCCCGGAGCTGTCCCGCGACGTCCTTGCCGAGCTCGTCCCGGTGCTCGAGAACGGTCCAGAGCGACGGGTCCTCGGAGCCGAGGCGCCAGAGGGCGTAGCCTTTTGGCGCGAAGTCGCTCGCCTCACGGACCTGGTCGAACGCGGAGACGGCGTCGAGGAACCAGACGTTATGGAGCCGGCCGCTCTCGTCCCGGTAGTCGAAGGTCGGGTTGAGCGCCTCGGGGTCGAGGGCGATCGTCCCTTCCGACTCCCGGGCCGTTCTCACCGCCTCCTGGAACGACACCTCCGTCCCCCTGGCCTCCCCGTGCCGCCAGTCGTAGCCGTAGCTCCCGAGGGCCACGATGACCTTTTCCTCGGGAAGGGTCGCGAGCCGTCGTTCGAGAGCCCGGGCGAACCAGCCCTGCGAGGCGACGGGTCCCGCCTCGGTCTCCCCCGAGTGCTCGTCGTAGGCCATCAGGATGAGCTCGTCGCAGAACCGGGCCGCCGCGTCGTACGGGAAGGAGGCGTCGTCCATCGGGACGGAGATCGAGACCTCGAGGCCGAGCGGATGGAACGCGCCGGACACCTCCTCGAGGAACCGCCCGAACCGGGGTCCGCTTCCCGCCGGAAGGCTCTCGAAATCGAGGCTGATCCCACGGAAATGCCCGAACCGGACGTACCGGAGAAGCCCGTCGATCGCACGCCGGCGCGCCTCCGGATCCGCCAGCATCGCTCCCAGCTTCGCGCCCTGCCACGTCATCGACGCGGAGTCGAAGTTGTTCACGAGGGGCGTGATCCGGAGACCGGGCCGCACCTCCTGGACGAGCGCGAGGGCCTGCCTCTGCTTCGGCGGGTCGTCGATCACGATCGTCCCGTCGTTCGATCCGAGGTGGAGCCACTCCGGGATGAGCTTGTCGATCCGGCCGACGTTCTCCTTCAGGGAGGTGAAGCTCGTGTCGTCCCAGTTGACGTAGAAGCCGACCAGCTCCGTCTTGCCGGGGTGCCGTGCCGGGGCGGTTCTCGCCGACGCCTTGCGCGCCGCCTCGTCCAGGCGGCGGCGCGCTTCCCGGAACCGCCTCTCGGCCGCCCCGACGAACGGTTCCGGGGCGTGCGCAGCGGGGTGCCGCCCCGCCGACGTCCCGCCGATCGCGGGAAGTCCCAGCTTCGGCAGCACGGGATTGACCGCGATGCTCGTTGCGAGCGCAAACACGACGAGCGCGAGGGTGCCCGTCCCGATCCAGAAGGCCAGGAGGAACCGACGCCACCGGCGCTGGTGCGGGTCGTAGAAGACGGGCCTCGGGCGGTCGTCCAACGCCCTGATTATCCGACCCGGGGAAGCGCCGGGCCCGTCAGCGCAAGGGCGCCTTTCCGCCCCGGTAGAAGCGGACGAACGCCTTCTCGAGCGTCGCGAGCCCCTCGGGGACGTGTCCCTCGATCTCTTCGAGGAACGCCTCGAGCTTCTCGCGCACGTCGACGATCTCGACGATGACCGGCAGGTCCTCCGAAAGCCGTTCGATCTTGAACGTGTGGAGGCGGCTGTGCGCGCCGAAGCCCATGACTCCGCGAAGGACGGTGGCGCCGGCGAGCCCCCTCGCCCTCGCCTTCAGGACGAGCCACTCGTAGAGGAGCTTCCCCTCGTGCCGATCGCTCTCGCCGACGAAGATCCGGAGGAGGGCACCTTCTTCGGGGAGCGTCATCGTCACCTCCAGAGGAGCTGCGCGGCCGCCCGCCCGAGGGCGACGGCGAGGAGACCGAGGACGAGCTGGCCTCCTGCGTTCGCGGCAGCCGCGAGCGCCTCGCCGCCGCGCAGGAGGTTGACCGTCTCGTTGCCGAACGAGGAGAACGTCGTGTATCCGCCGAGGATCCCGACGAAGACGAACGTCCGCGCGTGGCCCGACGGCACGCCGCGCGTCTCCGAGAGCTGCGCGAGGAGGCCGATGACGAAGCAGCCCGTGACGTTCACCGTGAACGTCCCCCAGGGAAACGTCGCGCTCCTCGAGAGCGCCTGCACCGCGCCGCCGAGAAGGTGGCGGGCCGAGGCGCCGATCCCGCCACCCAGGAAGACGAGCGCGATCGACTTCATCGGACGGAAGAGCGTAGCACCGGCGCGCCCCGCTTCCGCCTCAGCGGCGGAGCGAGACGATCCGGCTCACCATTCCCGCCGCGAGGAGGAGCGCCAGGACGGAGCTCGTCAGCCGGATCCACGTCGTCTCGACGATGAAGATCCCGACCATGAGGGCGAGGATCGGCGCGAGATAGACGAGCGCATATCGGGCCACGTATCCGCCGAAGCTCGGCATCGCCACGCCGTCCGACTCGGCGATCGCCTTCACCATGAAGTTCGGGCCGTTCCCGATGTAGGTCATCGCCCCGCAGAAGACCGAGCCGAGGCTGATCGAGACGAGGAAGGCCTCCCTCACCCCGGCGACGGCCGGCTCTCCGCCGAGCGCCTTCGCCAGCTCGAAGAACGTCACGTAGGTCGGGGCGTTGTCGAGGACGGAGGAGAGGCTGCCCGCGAAGACGAAGAAGGTGACCCGGTTCAACGGCAACGCCGCCGCGTTCTGGGCGAGATAGGCCAGGGCGGGGACCATCGTCAGGAAGATCCCGATGAAGAGCGCGGCCACCTCCTGGATCGGCCCCCACTCGAACCGGTTGTCGACGAAGCGCGCCTGCCGGTCTCCGAAACGGAACGAGAGGAACGCGGCGGCCAGGAGGACGATCTCCCGGAAGGGGATCCACGCCGTCACCGGGGCGTGACCCTCGTGAATCGCGTGGAGGTCGACCGACGGCACGAGCGCGACCGCCGCGACGATCATCCCGAGGAGAGCGACGCTTCCCTTCCCGTGGATGGCGAGGGGTTTCACCTCGACCGCGTCCCTCACGATGTCGGGCATCTCCTCTCGCCGGAAGGCGAGGCTGTCGAGCCAGAAGTAGGCGAGGAGAAGCATCCCGTTCACGAAGAGCCACTCGGGGAAGAGCTTCATCGTCCAGAGGAACGGGACTCCCCGGAGGAGGCCGAGGAAGAGAGGCGGGTCGCCGAGCGGCGTCAGGAGCCCACCGCAGTTCGCCACGACGAGAATCGTGAAGACGAAGGTGTGGACCTTGTTCTTCCGTTCCCGGTTCGTGTTCAGGAGGGGCCGGACGAGAAGCATCGCGGCTCCGGTCGTCCCGATGAGGGAGGCGAGAACGGCGCCGACGGCCAGGAAGACGGTGTTGTTGCGGGGTGTCGCCCGGATGTCCCCCGCGACGAAGACGCCTCCGCTCACGACGAAGAGAGAGAAGAGGAGCGAGATGAACGCGCCGTACTCGACGAGAGCGTGGATCACCTCGGACCGGCCGCCGAGGCTCCAGACCCAGACCGCCATGGGCACGCCGAGAACGAGCGCCACCGAGAGCTGGAAGCGCCTCTTCTCCCAGAGGTGCTTCGTCCGGGACATGAGCGGAAAAGTGGCGATCGCGGCGAGGAGCGCCACGAACGGGAGGAGTCCGTACCAGGGGACCGTCATCAGCACCTCGTAGCCGACGAGGCTACTTCAGGAGCGCGAGGAGGCTGCCGGCCGCGACCGCGGTTCCGATGACACCGGCGACGTTCGGCCCCATGGCGTGCATGAGGAGGTAGTTGTCGGGGTCGTCCTCCTGGCCGACGTTGTGGGCGACGCGCGCGGCCATCGGGACCGCCGAGACGCCCGCCGCGCCGATGAGAGGGTTGACCGGGGTCCCGGGGAGCCGCGACATCAGCTTGCCGAGGAGAACGCCGCCCGCCGTCGAGACGGCGAACGCGATGCAGCCGAGGACGAGGATCTTGAGTGTCGCGGTCCGGAGGAAGCTTCCTCCGTCCATCGTCACGCCGACCGAGAGGCCGAGGACGATCGTGATCAGGTTGATCATCTCGTTCTGCGCCGAGCGGTTCAGCCGCTCCGTGACGCCGCACTCGCGGAGGAGGTTTCCGAACATCAGGAGACCGATGAGCGACGTCGCCGCCGGGACGATGAGCGCGCAGATGACCGTGGCGATGATCGGGAAGCCTATCCGGAGCCACTTCGGGACGTCGAAGTTCGCCTCCATCCGGATCATCCGCTCCTTCTTCGTGGTGAGGAGACGCATGATCGGCGGCTGGATGAGCGGCACGAGCGCCATGTACGAGTAGGCCGAGACGGCGATCGCCCCGAGGAGGTGAGGCGCGAGCTTGATCGTCAGGTAGATCGAGGTCGGCCCGTCGGCCCCCCCGATGATCCCGATCGAGGCGGCTTCCTGCGGCGTGAAGCCGAGCCACCCGGCCACGATGAAGGTGCCGAAAACTCCCAGCTGCGCCGCGCCGCCGAGGAGGAACGTCTTCGGGTTCGCCAGGAGCGGTCCGAAATCGGTCAGCGCACCGAGACCCAGGAAGATGAGGGGCGGGAAGATCTCGAGCTGGACCCCCTGGAATAGGTAGTGGAAGAGACCGCCCGGCGCCCCGGCTTCGGGGAGACTCATCAGGCCGTTCAGGGGGAGGTTCGTCATCAGCGCCCCGAAGCCGATCGGGACGAGGAGGAGCGGCTCGAACTCCTTCTTGATCGCGAGCCACAGGAGGAGGAACGCGACCGCGATCATCACCCCCTCGCGCCACGTCAGCGCGAGGA
>CAZNSS010000015.1:0-2146 GCA_964575465.1 uncultured Holophagales bacterium
AGCCCCGCCGCGGCGAGGATGCCGAGGAGGGGCGCGGCCGCTCGGCGCCCGTTCAACGGCGCATCGGGATCGCGACGCCGGTCGCCTCGGCGCAGGCGATGGCCTCCGGATAGCCGGCGTCGACGTGCCTCACGACGCCCATCCCCGGATCGCTCACGAGGACGCGCGCGAGCCTTCGGGCTGCCGCGTCGGTCCCGTCGGCGACGACGACCATCCCGGCGTGGATCGAGTAGCCGATGCCGACGCCGCCGCCGTGGTGAATCGAGACCCAGGTCGCCCCTGCCGCCGTGTTGACGAGGGCATTCAGGAGCGGCCAGTCGGCGATCGCGTCGCTGCCGTCCTTCATCGCCTCCGTCTCGCGGTTGGGCGAGGCGACGGAGCCGCAATCGAGGTGGTCGCGCCCGATGACGATCGGCGCCTTCACCCGGCCGCTCCGGACGAGCTCGTTGAAGGCCAGGCCCGCCTTCTCGCGCTCGCCGTAGCCGAGCCAGCAGATGCGCGCCGGGAGCCCCTGGTACGCGACCCTCTTCGCGGCCATGTCGAGCCATCGGTGTAGGGCGGCGTTCTCCGGGAAGAGCTCGACGAGGGCACGGTCCGTCGCGGCGATGTCGGCCGGGTCTCCCGAGAGCGCGGCCCAGCGGAACGGACCCTTGCCGACGCAGAAGAGGGGGCGGATGTACCTCGGAACGAAGCCTTCGATCTCGAAGGCGTTCCCGACGCCCGCCTTCACGGCCTGCGCGCGGATGTTGTTGCCGTAGTCGAACGTCACGGCGCCGCGGCTCTGAAGCTCGAGCATGTGGCGCACGTGCTCGCCCATCGACTCGACGGAACGGCGCTTGTACGCTTCCGGGTCGTCCTTCCGGAGCGCGAGGGCCGCCTCGTAGGGCATCCCGTGCGGGACGTAGCCGTTCAGCTCGTCGTGCGCCGAGGTCTGGTCGGTCAGGAGGTCGGGGACGACGCCCCGGGCGACGAGGCGCGCGAGGAGGTCGACGGCGTTCGCCAGGACGCCGATCGAGACGGCCTCCTTCGCATCGCGGGCAGCCAGGGCGCGGTCGATGGCGGCGTCGAGGTCGTCGATCCGCTCGTCGCAGTAGCGCGTCTCGAGGCGCCGGTCGATCCGGTGCGGGTCGACCTCGGCGACGAGCGCCGTGCCACCCCCCATCGTCACGGCGAGCGGCTGGGCGCCGCCCATGCCGCCGAGCCCCGCGGTGACGGCGAGTCGCCCCGCGAGGGAGCCGTCGGGCGAGCCGAGGTCGCGCCGTCCCGCCTCGGCGAACGTCTCGTACGTCCCCTGGAGGATCCCCTGCGTCCCGATGTAGATCCACGAGCCGGCCGTCATCTGGCCGTACATCGTCAGGCCCAGAGCCTCGAGGCGGCGGAACTCGTCCCACGTCCCCCACCTCGGGACGAGGTTCGAGTTCGCGATGAGGACGCGGGGCGCGTCGGCGTGCGTCCGGAAGACGGCGACGGGCTTGCCGGACTGGACGAGGAGCGTCTCGTCCTCCCCGAGCCGCTCGAGCTCGCTGAGGATCGCCTCGAGACACTCGGGGTTGCGTGCGGCCTTCCCCGAGCCTCCGTAGACGACGAGGTCCTCGCGCCGTTCGGCCACCTCGGGGTCGAGGTTGTTCAGGAGCATCCGGTAGGGCGCCTCCGTCAGCCAGGAGCGGCAGCGGAGCGTCGTCCCGCGCGGAAGGGCCGGCGGGGCGTATCGGGCGGGGGCGGAGACGGTGCTCATGACGCGGATGTTAGTCCCCCCCGGCGCCCGGCCACGGGCCTCGCGCCGCCGGTCACAGGCCTGCGCGGGGCGTTCCCGAGCCTCCGACCCGCCGCACCGACGAGACACGTGCCTTGACAGTCATTACGCACCGCGTTATTTTGCGGGGACCATGAACCAGCGCCTCAGGGAGATCGTCCGGTACCGGAACCGGAAGCTGTACGAGAAGAGCGAACGGCGTTTCGTCACCCTCGACGACATCGCGAGGAGCGTGGCTCAGGGCGACCGGATCCGCGTCATCGCGGCCGACACGGGAGACGACATCACCGCCCGCATCCTCTCGCGCGCGCTCGCCTCCGAGCGCGTCTCGATCCCCGCCTCCTCCGACGCCATCGCGATGCTCCTCCGCGCGAGCAGCGACGCGGCCGAGAC
>CAZNSS010000015.1:2246-16927 GCA_964575465.1 uncultured Holophagales bacterium
CCTCCTCCGACGCCATCGCGATGCTCCTCCGCGCGAGCAGCGACGCGGCCGAGACCGTCGCGGGAGTCGCCGAGAGGGTCGGCGCCACGCGCACGGCCGCCGCCGTCCGGAAGGCGGCGCAGCCGGAGAAGATCGCCGAGACCCTCGCGCCCGTCACGCGCCGCCTCGAGACCGCCCGATACGACGTGGAGCGGATCGTCGCCGGCCTCGTCGGCCGCGGCCGACTCTCCTGGGAGGAAGGCGTGCGCCTCCGCGAGGACGTCGGTGCCGTCTTCCGCGAGAGCCTCTCCGACGTCGTCGGCCGCGTGCGCGACCTCGTCCGGATGGTCTCCCCGAGCACCTCGCCGGCCGTCCACGCCGAGATCCAGGAGCTCGCCCGCAGGCTCGACCACCTCGAGACCCTCGCCGCCGCATCCTTCCCGAAAGACGCTTCGCCCTCGAATCACTCGAAGACCAACGGCAGGCCCGCGCCCGCCCGAAAGAAGGAGAAGTAGACGCCATGAGGAAGACCGCCCCCCGCAAGGCCGCCCCCGCCAGGAAGACCCTCCCCTTCGACGTCCCGCCGCAGATCGACCGCGCATTCAAGACCGCCGTCGACAAGGTCGAGGCCGTCCGCGACGAGACGCGCAACGTCGCCGCCAAGGTCGAGAAGACGGTCCGCAGCGCCGCCACGAACGTGAAGAGGCAGGGCGAGACGATCGCGAAGGACCCGAAGCGCTTCGTCGAGGGCGTCGTCCGCGACGCGAAGTCGAACCTCCGGACGGTCCGCGCCGACGTCTCCCGCGAGGCCGGCCGCATCGCCGACGAGGTTGCCCGCCGCGTCACCGCCGTCGTCGAGCCGGCCATGGAGAGCGCCCTCCACCGCCTGAACGTCCCGACGCAGAAGGACCTCAGGTCCCTCGTGTCGAAGGTCGACGCCCTCAGCCGGAAGATGGACCAGCTCCACGCGCCGGCCCGCCGCCCCGGGGCGCGCAAGACGGCCTGACATCCGGGCCCCCTCCAACTCCGGATAGACTGGCGCCGGGCGATCCGCCCGGCGCCAGTTTCCTTTCGGAGGACCCGTGACGGCACCACGCCTCAGGCTCGTCTCCTCGCGCGGCCCCTCGTCGCCCCGCACGCTCCCTTTTCGGCGCGCCCTCGTCTGCGCGGGAGGAGGCGTGACCGGCGCGATCTACGAGATCGGGGTCCTCGCCGCCCTCGAGGAGCGGCTCGACGGCTTCTCCCTCACCGAGTGCGACGTCTTCGTCGGCGTCTCCGCCGGCTCCTACGTCGGGACTCTCGTCGCCAACGGCGTCTCCCCGTCGATCCTCTTCCGGAACGCGACGCATCCGCGCGCCTCCGACCTCGACCAGCTCTCGCTCTTCCGCCCGAACCTCGGCGAGATCGCCTCCCGCCTCCTCTCGGCCCCGGTCACGCTCGTGGACTCGTTCCGCGACTTCTACCGGAGCGGGCGAGAGATGACGGTCACCGACCTCGTCGCCTCGCTCGCCGGGCTGCTGCCGTCGGGGTTCTTCCTCCTCGACGGCCTCGAGGCCTGGCTCTCCGAGTGGCTCTCGCAGCCGGACCGGACGAACGACTTCCGCGCCCTAGAGAAGAAGCTCCGGATCGTCGCCGTCGCGCTCGACACGGGCGAGACGCGCGTCTTCGGCGAGCCGGGGAGCGACGCGGTGCCGATCTCGCGCGCCGTCGCCGCCTCCTGCGCCCTGCCGGGCTTCTTCCGCCCCGTGAGGATCGACGCGACCGACTACATCGACGGCGGCGTCCGGAAGACGGCCCACATCTCCCTCGCGCTCAAGGAGCGCTGCGGCCTCGTCTTCTGCGTCAACCCGATCGTCCCGGTCCGCTTCGCGCTCTCGCGCGGCCTCTTCCCCGTCCGCCGCGACCAGGGCGCCCTCGCGAGCAAGGGGCTCCTCGCGATCCTCGACCAGGTCTTCCGCCTCACGCTTCACTCGAGGCTCCAGTACGGGCTCTCCCGGTACCGGCGCGAGAACCCCGAGACGGACATCGTCCTTTTCGAGCCGAAGGCCGAGGAGCTCCCCCGCCTGATGCGGAACATCATGCGGACCTCGGGCCGGATCCGGATCGCCGAGTACGCCTACCGCTCCACGCTCCAGAAGCTCGACGCCGAGTACGCGCGCCTCTCGCGCGTCTTCGAGCGGCACGGCCTCCGGCTCCGGCCCGCGGTGTCCCTCTCGAAAGCGCCGCGCCGCCCGGAGGCGGCGCGGAAGTGAGCGGATTCGGGAGGACGGCCTACTCGCCCGTGAAGACGTTTCCCCTGCGGGCGAGGCGCGAGTCGATCATCTGCTGGATGGACGAACGGACGAGGTCCGTCACCTCGTTGACGATCATCGGCCGCTCGGCGTAGGCCGCGTCGAGGCCCGGCTGGATCGGCTTGCCGACGTCGATCCACCACTTCGTGGGGGCCGGGATGAGCCCGAGCGGGCCGAGAAGAGGGAAGGTGGGCGTGATCGGGAAGTACGGGAATCCGAGCGGCCGTCCCAGGAAGTCGGGACGGAAGAGGATCGGGTGGATCTCCTCCGCGCCGACGACGGAGATCGGGATGATCGGCGCCCCCGTCCGGAGAGCGAGGCGCACGAAGCCGCCCCGCCCGAATCGGGCGACGCGGTAGCGGTCGCGGAAGTACTTGCCGACCCCCTTCACCCCCTCGGGGAAGACGGCGACGAGCTCGTCCCGGTTGAGGAGGCGCTCGCCGTTCTCGGGGCAGGCGCGGACCTCCCCCATCTGCCGGAGCCACGGCTGCAGGAACGGAAGCGTCGTGAACATGTCGAGGGCGAGCATCCGCGTCTGCCGGCGCGCCGGGTGCTCGTGCACGAGGCCGTGCTTGAGCATCGCGCCGTCCCACGGGAGGACGCCCGAGTGGTTGACGACGAGGAGCGCCCGCCCCTCGTTCGGGACGTTCTCCACGCCCGTCAGCGTCACCCTCCACCAGACGCGGTAGAGGAAGTCGAAGAGCGGGTGCCAGACCCTGGCCGCCGCCTCGTCGTAGCCGAAGTCGTCGAGGTCGAGAGACTGGTTGCGGTGGAGGAAGAGGTTCCAGAGGTCGATCCAGCTGCGCGGCGAGACGAACTCGGGATGCGCGGCGAGGAGCTTGCCGGCCTCGCCGAGGAGGCCTCTCAGGAAGCTCGCATCCGCGGGCGAGGGGACGAGGCTCGGGGCGAAACCCGGGGAGCTGCGGTCGGGAGCGGCGCTCGGCTGCGTCATGACGCCATCCTCGTCGCCGCCGGGCCGGGAGCGGTCTCTCCGCCGTCGGGACCGGGAGCCGCCGGCGAGGACGGCCTCCGCATCCGCTGCTCGAGGTGGTAGGCCGCCATCCGGGCGGCCTCCTCGAGGACGCCGAAGTCGACGGCGCGCCCGGCGCCGCGCCGGGTGCGGGCGGCCTCGAGGACCGTCTCGAGCGTCGTCTTTCCCGGCGCGAAGCCGAGGACCTTTCTCGCCTTCTCGTTCGCGGAGACGCAGGGGTAGCGGAGGTAGTGCGCGTGGGCGCCCGGCGCCGTGCCGATTCCGGCGATCCACGCGGCTTCCGCGGCGGCGTACGCGAGGTTGTGGGGGAGCGGAAGCGAGAGGGTCCCGAAGAGGAGCAGCGTCGACGAGAGCGGGAGGACGCCGTCGGGGGCGATGTTGAAGACGCCGTGGGCGCCCGGGGTGTCGATCGTGCGGAGGAGCGCGTCGCTGGCGTCGTCGGGATGGAGCCACTGCATCAGCGGGTCGTAGCCGAGCATCGTGAGAGCGACGGGCCCTTCCAGGTAGCGGATCCGGTAGTCGCGCCGCTCGGGGGCGAGGAGCGGGGCGAAGCGGAGGACCGCGACGCGCGCGTCCGGGTGGCGCCGCGCGAAGTCCCGACAGTGCCGCTCGGCCTCGACGGAGTCGCGGACGAAGTGGTCCGAGACGTCGGCGCGCATCAGGTGCTCCTCGGAGAGGAACGCCGGGTTGTCGCCCCGCGCGCCGTAGACCATCGTCGTCGAGTAGTGGATGAGGCGCTTCACGTTCGCCTCGCCCGCCGCCCCGAAGACGTTCAGCGTGCCGATGGAGTTCAGCTCGTGCGCGTAGACGGCGTCCCGGAGAGGGCTCCGCACCCCCGCGAGGTGGACGAGGACGTCGGGGCGCTCCTCCTTCAGGATCTTGAAGACCGTCCCGTCGGAGTGCGGGAGGTTGAGGTCGAGGAAGCGGTGGCGGACCTCGGCCGGCGTGTTCGCCGCGGGCGCGAGGTCGAGGACGACGACGTCCCAGTTCCCGCGCGCGGCGAGGGCCCGGACGAAGCGGGCGCCGAGGTAGCCGCTCCCGCCGGTGACGGCGACCTTCGGCCGGGTCCCGCCCGCGGGCGGGAAGTCGACGACCTTGCCTGCGGGCCGCCGCCTCGCGCGGGGCGCGGCCCTCTTCTCCGGAGTGGTCACGGGCAGCCCCCCATCATCCGGCCTTCCTGCGGCGCGCCGTCTTCGGCGCGGCCGCCCTCGTGGCCTCCAGCTCGGCCTCGAGCGCGGCGATGCGCGCTTCCATCCTCGCGATGTCCTTGCGGGTGGCGACGTTCATGCGCTTGAGTCCGTCGGCGACCTGCTTGTCGACGACTTCCTTGACGGCGATCCCCTTCTTCAGCATCTCGACGAATGCCTCGTTTGCGAGGAGGCGGTTCGTCACCTCGGTGACGACCTCCTCGCCGCGCCCCATGAGCTGCCGGATGAGCGTCTCGGCCATCGAGCGTCCTCCCTTTCGCGCGCGCCTCTTTCCGCCGTCGGGGGCGGGCCGGTCCCGGGGCTTCCGCGCGAGCGCCCATTATCGCCGCAACGCGGAATCGGAATCGAGTGGAGAATGGGCCGATGTCGTCCCAAGGTCCGCTCTCCGGCCTCGCCGGTGTGCGGCTCCTGCTCGTCTCCGGGAAGGGGGGCGTCGGAAAGACCGCCGTCGCCGCCGCCCTCGCCTCGCGGGCCGCGACCTCCGGCCAGCGGGTCCTCCTCGTGTCGACGGACGGCAGGGGCGACGCCGCCGCGCTCTTCGGCCGGGCCGACCCGGGGTACGCAGAGACCGAGCTCGCGCCGGGCGTCTTCGGCCTGACCGCCGAGTTCGACTCGCTCCTCGCCGACTTCGTCCGGACCATCGCGCCCGTCGGCTTCGTCTCGAACCGGATCCTCGCCTCCGCCACGTTCCGGTACTTCACCCGGGCCACCCCCGGCCTCTCCGACCTCCTCCTCCTCGGGAAGGTCCGGGAGTACTTCCGGCGTAAGAAGCCCCTCTACGGCCTGGTCGTCGTCGACGCCCCCGCCACCGGCCACGCCGTCTCCCTCGTCTCGATGCCGCGGACGATCCTCGCCACCGTCCCCGCTGGACCGATGCGGCACCTCTCCTCCGACCTCGACGCCCTCCTCTCGAACCCGAAGAAGACCCTCCTCGTCGTCGTCGCCGAGCCGGCCGAGTTCGCGGCCCGGGAAGCCGAGGAGCTCGTCGGGGCGGCCCGCCGGAGGGCCGGGCTCGAGACGGGCCTCCTCGTCGTCAACCGCGTCGGCCGAAGCGGCCGCGCGGAGACGCTCCCCCGGGGAACGATCCCGGTCGTCCGCCTCCCCGAGCTGGACGTCCCGCACGCGCCGGGCGACTCCCCCTTCGCCTCCGACGAGGCGTTCTTCGCCGCTTTCCGTGCCGCGCTCGAGGGCTCTCCCCCGCCTCGCCGGCGGGGCCCCGCCCCTCCGCCGCCCGGACCGGGAAACCTCGACCTCGAGAGGGCGCTCCGCGACGAGCGGCTCGTCGTCCTGGCCGGCCCGGGGGGAGTCGGGAAGACGACCCTCGCCGCCGCCGTCGGGATCGCTTCCGCGCGTTCGGGACGGAGGACCCTCGTCCTCACCGTCGACCCGGCCCGCCGCCTCGCGCAGGCGCTCGGCCTCTCCGGGACCCTCGACAGGCCGGTCCCCGTTACCGTGCCCGGCGGCGCCTCGCTCCAGGTGATGCAGATCGACCCGAGAGCGACGTTCGAAAGACTGCTCCGGCGGGTCGCTCCCCCCGCGACCCTGAAGCGGATCCACGAGAACCGCCTCTACGACGGCCTCGTCGACGCGCTTCCCGGCGTCGTCGAGTACATGGGGGTCGAGGCGCTCGCCGAGCAGGCGAACGCCCCCGGAATCGACCGGATCGTCCTCGACACCGCCCCCGCCGCGCGCGGAGTCGACTTCCTGAAGGCGCCCCAGCGGATGGTCGACCTCCTGGAGAACGACGCCCTCCGCTGGTTCCTCAGGAGCGACTCGCTCCTCTCCCGCGCCCTCTCGGGCGCCTCGCGAGGGGCGGCCTTCGTCCTCCACCTCGCGGACCGCCACCTCGGCTTCAGCTTCCTCGCCGACCTCGCCGACTTCTTCCGGGCCTTCGACGGCCTCTACGACGGTTTCCGGGAGAGGAACGTCCTCATCAGGGGCCTCCTCGCCGAGGCGCGCTACCTCGTCGTCTCCTCGGCCGACCGCTCGGCGCTCCGAACGGCGGCCGAGCTGGCGGAGCTCCTTGCGACCGGACCCGGCAAGGCGGGACTTCTCCTCAACCGGGTCTCTCCGCGCTTCGGACTCCCTCCGCTCCCCGCCGCGCTCCGCGATCTCCCGAGGCGAAACTTCCTCGAAGAGGCCGGCCCGGCCGAGGCCCTTCCCTTCCGGCTCGCCGACCAGCTCGCGGAGACGGACGTGCCGGCGCCGTCCTGACGGGAAGAGCCCGACCCCTTCAGGCCAGCGAATCGAGGAGGTCGTCGATCCCGCCGACGAGGACCTGCCGCGCCGCCTCGACGTCCGCGGCCGCGTAGCGGTCGGCGTCCCAGGGGGCGACGCGCGCCCGCAGCCGTTCGTGGAGCGCCTCGAGCGGAGGGCTCGACCGGAGCGGGCGGCGCAGGTCGAGGGCCTGCGCGGCGGCGAGGAGCTCGATGGCGAGGACGTTCTCGAGGTTCGCCACGTTCCGCGCGAGCTTGCGTGCCGCGATCGGCCCCATGGAGACGTGGTCCTCCTTGCCGGCCGACGTCGGGATCGAGTCGACCGAGGCCGGGAACGAGTTCGCCTTGCACTCCGAGACGAGCGCCGCGGCGGTCACGTGGATCATCATGAAACCCGAGTTCAGCCCGCCTTGTTCCACGAGAAAGGCAGGGAGGTCGCCCGAGAGGGTCGGGTTCACGAGGCGCTCGGTCCGGCGCTCGGAAATCGATGCGAGGTCCGTCGCCGCGGCGGTCAGCAGGTCGAAGACGAGGGCGACGGGGGCGGCGTGGAAGTTCCCCCCGGAGATCAGCTCCCCCTCTCCGTCGGGCCCGGTCGCGAAGACCATCGGGTTGTCCGTGGCGGAGTTCATCTCCGTCGTGACGACCCGGAGCGCGTGACCCGCCGCGTCGCGGACCGTCCCGTGCACCTGGGGCGCGCAGCGGAGAGCGTAGGCGTCCTGGACGATGCCGCAGTCGCGGTGGCTCTCGCGGAGCGGCGAGCCGGCGAGGAGCGTCCGGAGGTTCGCGGCCGAAGCGGCCTGCCCGGGGTGGGGGCGCGCCGCGTGGATCCGCGAGTCGAAGGCGGCGTCGGTCCCCTTCAGCACGTCGATCGTGAGGGCCGCGAGGAGGTCCGCGGCCTTCACGAGCGAGAGGAGCCTGGCGAGGGCGAGCCCTCCCACCGCGGTCGTCAGCTGCGTCCCGTTGATGAGGGCGAGGCCTTCCTTGGCCTCGAAGACGGCCGGTTCGAGGCTGGCAGCCGCGAGCGCCTCCCGCGCGGTCACGTTCCGGCCACGGAACTCGACCTCGCCTTCGCCCATCACCGCCCTCGCCAGGTGCGCCAGGGGCGCCAGGTCGCCCGAGGCGCCGACGGAGCCCTGGGACGGGACGCACGGGTGGATCCCCGCGGCGAGCATCGCCAGCAGCAGCTCGACGGTTCCCCGCCGGACCCCCGAAAAGCCGCAGGCGAGGCAATTTGCCCGAAGGAGCATCAGCGCGCGCACGGTCTCGGACGGAAGGAGCTCTCCGACGCCGGCGGCGTGGCTCTCGACCAGGTTGCGCTGGAGGAGCTGCAGCTTGTCACGGGGGATGACGACGTCGGAGAACTTCCCGAAGCCGGTCGTCACGCCGTAGACGACGCGGTCCTCGCGGACGGCGCGGTCGATGACGGCGCGCGAGGCATCGATGCGCCGGCCGGCGTCCTCGGAGAGGACGGCGGAGCGTCGGCGGAAGGCGACGTCGACCAGGTCGTGGAGGGTCAGGGAGCCGCCTGTCAGGACGAGGGGTTCGCTCATCGGTCGGCGATTCTCGCATTCGGACGATCCCCGCGCCGGCGGGTAGAATCGGTCGGTGAATACGTCCCGCAACGCCTTTGTGATCGTCGGGGGGCAGTGGGGCGACGAGGGGAAGGGGAAGGTCGTCGACCTGATCTCCCCCGCCTTCGACGTCGTCGCCCGCTACCAGGGCGGCCACAACGCCGGCCACACCGTCAAGTTCGAAGACCGCCACTTCGCCCTTCGTCTCGTCCCGTCCGGCATCTGCCGGAAGGGCATCCTGAACGTCATCGGCAACGGCCTCGTCGTCGACCCGAGGGCCCTCGTCGCCGAGATCGCGAGCCTCCGGTCCGCGGGCGTCGAAGTGGGCGAGAACCTCAGGCTTTCGGATCGCGCCCACGTCATCCTCCCGACCCACGCCCTGCTCGACGGCGCGCGTGAGCACGCCCTCGGCGGCGCGAACATCGGGACGACTTCCCGCGGCATCGGCCCGGCCTACGAATCGAAGGCGAATCGCTCGGGCATCCGGATCGCCGACCTCGTCGACCCCGACCGGTTCGTTTCCCTCGCCCGCCCCCTCCTGACGCACCACGCGGCCGTCCTCTCCCACTTCTACGGCCTCGAGGCGCCGAAAGTGGACGAGACGATCGACGCCTACCTCGCCTGTGCGCGCGATCTCGCCCCCCTCGTCGCCGACACCCGGGCTCTCCTCCAGCAGAAGCTCGCTTCCGGGGCGCGCCTCCTCTGCGAGGGAGCGCAGGGCGTCATGCTCGACGTCGACCACGGTACCTACCCGTTCGTCACGTCCTCGTCCTGCGGACCGGGCGGCGCCTGCACCGGGCTCGGTATCCCGCCGTCGGCCATCGGCGCCGTCGTCGGCATCATGAAAGCGTACACGACGCGGGTCGGCTCCGGCCCCTTCCCGACCGAGCTGTTCGACGAGACGGGCGAGAGGATCCGGACGCGCGGAAACGAGTTCGGCACCGTGACAGGGCGCCCGCGCCGTGTCGGCTGGTTCGACGCCGTCGTCGCCCGGACGAGCCTGCACGTCGGCGGCCTCGACGCCATCGCACTGACGAAGACGGACGTCCTCGACGACCACGACGAGGTGAAGATCTGTGTCGCGTACGACGTGAACGGGAAGGTCGTCACCGAGGTCCCTGCCCGCTCGGACCATTACGAGGCGGCGAAGCCGATCTACAAGACCTTCCCCGGCTGGAAGAGGTCGATCGTCGGCACGGCCGATTTCGGCGCCCTTCCGGAGGCCGCGAGGGCCTACGTCTCCGCCCTCGAGGAGGCCGTCGGCGCCCCGATCACGCTCCTCTCCACGGGTCCGAAGAGGGAGGAGACGATCATTCGCCCCGGCACCGTCCTCGACTCCTGGCTCGCCCTCGCCCGGCGCTGACGCCGGATCAGACAGGCCGGGGAGTCCTCACGTGATCGTCGGCGTCCTCCTCGCGGCGGGCGCCGGCACCCGTTTCGTCGGAAGGAAGCTCCTCGCTCCGCTCGAGGACGGAACGCCGGTCGGCGTCCGGTCGGCGCGAACCCTCCGGGGCAGCGTCGAGCGGGCGCTCGCCGTGGTCCGTCCCGGTGACGAGCCGCTCGAGTCGCTCCTGCGGGCCGAGGGGCTCGAGATCCTCCCCTTCCCCGGAGCTCACGAGGGCATGGGTGCGAGCCTCGCTTTCGGCGTCTCGAAGGCTCCAGCGGCCGGCGGCTGGGTCGTGGCCCTGGCGGACATGCCCTTCCTGAGGCCCGCGACGGTCGAGGCCGTCGGCCAGGCATTGAAAGCCGGTGCCGGCATCGTCGCCCCCACCTTTCGGGGTCGGAGAGGCCACCCTGTCGGCTTCGCTGCCGCCCTCTACCCCGAGCTCGTCCTCCTGGGCGGCGACGAAGGTGCGAGATCGCTCCTCGCAAGGCATCGTGCGGATGTCGTCTGGATCGAGTGCGAGGACGAGGGCAGTGTTTTGGATATAGACACGCGCTCAGACCTGTCGACAAACACGGCAAAACGTGGATAGATAGAAATTTTCTTCAGTAATCAAAAAATTTCTTGACATAGGGAGTTTTCGGCCTAGATTCATCGTCAGACGTGAGACCGACGAGCTTCCTCCTCGACGGACGAAACCGGAACAGCGAGAGACGGTCGACCCGCACGATCGCCCCGCCGGCACCCGGCACCTCCCGTGGCTCCGTCCTCCCGTCCGGGTCCCCCTGTCCCGCCTCCCTCGCCCACCCTCAGGACCCCGCCGGTCCGAAGACTGCGAACCCGAACCCCACAAACCAGCCTGCTTCGTCAATCTTTCGGAGGACGACATGCCGACCCTCGACGCGCCCGTGACCGCCGTGTCCAGCAGCCTCGACGCCCGTATCGCCGAGCTCGCCGCGAAGTACCTCCCCCTCGCCAAGGAGATGCTCGCGGAGGCGATCCGCATCCCGGCCGACTACGTGGACAAGCCGCTCGACCAGGGGGGCGACCCGCTCTGCGGCACCTCGAACCACGAGTTCCCCCGCCTCGAGTACCTCCGCAGGAAGATCATCGAGATCAAGGCGGTGCGGAAGCCCGAGGACGTCTTCTTCGACGGCTTCGGCAACCTCGTCTGGTGGGTCGAGGACCCGAACGACGGCATCCCGGCCGCGCAGAAGAAGGTCGTCTACATCGACGGCCACACCGACACCGTCAAGCCCCTCCGCGCCCAGTGGAAGGAGAAGGTCGTCGGCGCCGACTGCTTCGACGGCCTGATCGACAAGGCGAAGCTCAACAGGGAGTTCCTGAAGAAGGAGCTCGGCTGGACCCCGCCCGAGTCCGAGTGGGAGCACCTCCTCTTCGGCCGCGGCTCCGCGGACCAGCTCGGCGGCGTCATCTCGGCCGCGATCGCCACGAAGATCCTCGTCGAGCTGACGGGCGAAGGCGCTCTCCGGGGCGCGATCGTCCGCTCCTACGGCACGGCCTGCGAAGAGGACAACGACGGCGCCGGCCCGATGTACCTCAACCGCGAGGTCTTCCCCAAGGCCGGGCCCGAGGTCGTCCCCGACGTCGTCATCCTCACGGACGGCACCGGCTGCAGCAAGCGCGGCGCCCTCGGCATCTACCGCGGCCAGCGCGGCCGGATGCAGATCGAGGTGACGGTCACCGGCAAGTCGTGCCACGGCTCCATGCCGTGGGAAGGGAAGAACCCGTTCGAGTTCGGCGGCGCGATCGTGAAGGAGGCCGCCGAGGCCTACGAGAAGCGCGACGGCTTCCTCGACGACCCGTTCCTCGGCCACGGCACGCGGACCGCTTCCTGGGCGCGCCTCGACACGCCGAGCGACTGCGCCGTCCCCGAGAAGCTCGTCTTCCGTTTCGACCGCCGCCTGACGATCGGCGAGACGCCCGAGCAGGCCGTGGCCGACGTCGAGCGCCTCTCCTCCGTCGCCGCCGCCCGCAAGGCCGGCCTCGCGGTCGAGGTCTCGGTCCCGATCTACACGGACGCGAGCTGGAAGGGCTACGTCCTCAACAACCCGCAGATCTACCTCGGCTGGGTCACCCCCGAGGAGCACCCGTCCATCCGGGCCGCCGTCGCCACCTACACGGGCGTCGTCAGCCCGCACGTGGACGGCAAGATCGGCGAGGGGGGCGTCCTGACGAAGGAGCCGCGCGTCGAGCGCTGGGTCTTCTCCACGGACGGAGTCGGCTTCCCGGTCCCGAAGGCCGCGAGCATCCCGGGCGCCGCGGGCAAGGGCTGGATCGAGAGCGGGCCCTACAAGTACCCCGCGATGTTCGGGTTCGGCACCGGCATCGAGCAGAACACCCACAAGATCGGCGAGTGCCTCGACACCCGCGAGCTCCAGCACTGCTCGGCCTTCCTCGCCCGCTTCCCGAGCGTCTTCGTCGGCACGAAGTGATCTAGAGACCACACGGCCGAACGCCGCCGCCCAAGGAGATCGTCACAGTGGAAAAGGCCTTCCGCCCCATTCCTCTCGAGCTCCTCGCGCGGTGGGCGTTCGGCGAGCTCGAGTCGCGCGACACGGTCCTCGGCATCCCGAAGGCCTGCATCGCGCGGCCCGAGCCCCGGTTCGCCTCGCGCCTCCTCGGACGAAGCCTCGCGGCGCCTCTCGGCGTCGCCGCCGGCCCCCACAGCCAGCTCGCGCAGAACATCGTCGCGAGCTGGCTCTGCGGGGCCCGCTTCATCGAGCTGAAGACGGTCCAGATCCTCGACGAGCTGACGGTCAGCCGCCCCTGCATCGACTCGGCCGACGAGACCTTCAACTGCGAGTGGTCCCAGGAGCTGAAGCTCGAGCAGTCGTTCGACGAGTACCTCAAGGCGTGGGTCCTCGTCCACGCCCTCGCCGCGAAGCTCGGGCTGCCCGGGCCCGGGACGCTCTTCAACATGAGCGTCGGCTACAACCTGGAAGGGATCCGGAGCCCCCGGGTCCAGAAGTACATCGCCTCGGTCCGCGACGCGAAGGACGCGCTCCCCGACGCGGTCGACGCCGTCGCGAAAGCCTGGCCCGGCGTCCGCGACGTCGAGATCCCGGCCTCCCTCTCCGAGCACGTCACCCTCTCGACCATGCACGGCTGCCCGCCGGCGGAGATCGAGAGGATCGCCCGGTACCTCCTCGAGGAGGTCGGCGTCCACACCTGGGTCAAGCTGAACCCGACGCTCCTCGGCCCCGAGCGGCTCCGCGGCCTCCTGAACAGCACGTTCGGCTACGGAATCGAGGTCCCCGACGCGGCGTTCGGGCACGACCCGAAGTTCGAGGACGCCCTCCCGATGGTGAAGCGCCTCGCGGAGACGGCGCGCGCCGCCGGCCGCGACTTCGGCGTGAAGCTCTCGAACACCCTCGAGGTCGTGAACCACCGTCCCGTCTTCCCCTCGAACGAGAAGATGATGTACATGTCGGGGCGGGCGCTCCACCCGCTCACGCTCACGCTCGCCCGGCTCGTCGACGACGAGCTCGACGGGCAGGTCAGGATCAGCTTCTGCGGCGGCGCCGACGCCTGGAACTTCGCCGACCTCGTCGCCGACGGCGTCGCCCCGGTCACGGTCTGCACCGACCTCCTGAAGCCGGGCGGCTACTCCCGCCTGCAGCAGTACCTGGTGAACCTCGGCGCGGCGATGGACGCCGCGGGCGCCTCGAGCCTCGACGCGTTCGTCGAGAAGACCTCGGGCGGCCGCGGCCGCCGCTGGAACCTCGCCCGTCACGTCGAGCGGGTCGTCGCCGACGGCCGCGGCGGCCGTTTCGCCCGCCGCGAGAGGCCGCTCGCCTTCAAGGGAGACCGCGCCCTCGGCCCCTTCGACTGCATCGCGGCCCCCTGCATGGAGGCCTGCCCCGCCCACCAGAACATCCCCGACTACCTCTGGCTCGTCGCGCACGGCCGGGACGACGAGGCGATCGAGGTCATCCGCCGGTCGAACGCGCTCCCCGGCGTCACGGGGAGCATCTGCGACCACCCGTGCACGGAGCGCTGCGTCCGCAACCTCTACGACACCCCGCTCGGGATCCGCGAGATCAAGCGTTTCGCCTTCGAGAACGGCACGTCGAAGCCCGAGGTCGCCGCGGAGCCGAAGGGCGTGACGGTCGCCATCGTCGGTGCCGGCCCGGCCGGGATCTCCGCCGCGCTGAACCTCGCCCGCGCCGGCTTCTCGGCCGAGCTCTTCGAGTCGAAGAGCCACGCCGGCGGCATGGTCGGCGGCGCCGTCCCGCGCTACAGGCTCGACGACGCCAAGCTGAAGGTCGACCTCGACCGGCTCGCGTCGCTCGGCGTGAAGACCCACTACGGCACGTCCGTGGGAAAGGACGTCTCCCTCGACGAGCTCCGGTCGCGGTTCGACTACGTCTTCCTCGGCGTCGGCGCCCAGAAGGGGAAGAAGCTCGGGATCCCCGGCGAGGACGCCGAGGGCGTCGTCGACGCGCTCGAGTTCCTCGACGGCCTCCGCGAGGGGGTGAAGCGGGACCTCGGGAAGAAGGTCCTCGTCGTCGGCGGAGGCAACTCCGCCATGGACGGCGCCCGCTCGGCGAAGCGCCTCGTCGGCGACGGCGCGGTCTCGCTCGTCTACCGGAGGACCCGCGCCGAGATGCCCGCCGACCCGGCCGAGGTCCGCGACTGCGAGGTCGAGGGGATCGGCCTCATGGACCTCCTCGCCCCCGCGCGCGTCGTCGTCGAGAACGGGCGCGCCGTCGGCCTCGCCTGCACCCGGATGAAGCTCGGCGCGCCCGACGCCTCCGGCCGCCCGCGCCCCGTCCCGCTCGACGGGAGCGAGGTCGTCCTCCCCGCCGACACGATCGTCACGGCGATCGGCCAGGAGCCTGCCCTCGAGTTCCTGGGCGGCGCGGCGCTCGACGCGAAGCGCGACGGGACGCTCGCCGCGCGCCCTGCGACGGGAGAGACCTCGCGCGAGGGCTTCTTCGCCGGCGGCGACGTCGTCCGCGGCCCCGCCTCGATCATCAAGGCCGGCGCCGACGGCCGCGCCGCCGCGAACGAGATC
>CAZNSS010000016.1:0-11353 GCA_964575465.1 uncultured Holophagales bacterium
CGGCGACCTCGATGATCGGCTTCATCGCGCTCGCCGGGATCATCGTGAGGAACTCCATCCTCCTCGTCGACTTCATCAACCTCGAGCTGGAGATGGGCGAGCGGCTCGAGGACGCGGTCATCCGGGCGGGCGCCGTCCGCTTCCGGCCGATCGTCCTCACCGCCCTCGCGCTCGTCGTCGGCGGCGGCGTCATCCTCCTCGACCCGATCTTCCAGGGGCTCGCCGTCGCGCTCATCGCCGGCGTCGTCGTCGCGACGGCCCTGACCCTCGTCGTCATCCCACTCCTCTACTACATGTACCTGAAGGCGGTCGGCATCGAGAAGGCCCTCCCGCCCCGGGACGACGCCGCCTGACGCTCCCGGGGGGCGCTGCGCTCGCCGGGGGGGCGCTGCTCGCCGCCCCCCGGACCCCCCAGCTCACCGAACGAAAGACCTGAAGGAGTAAGACCTCATGAACCTCAACGAATGGCTCCGGGCGATCGCCGGCTTCTTCGTGATCCTCTCCGTCGTCCTCGCCGCCACGGTCGACCTGCGGTTCCTCTGGTTCACCGGCTTCGTCGGCCTGAACCTCCTCCAGTCGGCCTTCACGAAGTGGTGCCCGATGATCACGATCCTGAAGAAGATCGGCGTCCGCGAGGCCTGACCGTGCGAATGCTGATGATCGTCGTCGACGACGGCAAGAAGGAGGAGCTCGAGGTGCTCCTGCGCAGGTCCGGCGTCGCGGGCTGGACCGAGATCGCGGGCGCCTCCGGAATGGGGACGACCGGCCCGCGCCTCGGCTCGGCGGCATTCCCGAAGACGTCCGCCGTCCTCTTCACGATCGTCGAGGACGAGAAGGCCCGCTCCCTCGCCGCGGAGCTCAAGACCTACTGTTCCGAGTGCGGCGAGCGGCTGAGGATCGCTTCCTGGGCCGTCGAGGAGCTCCTCTGAGCCGAGCGGGCGTCGCGCGCGGAGGAAGGGGGGAGGGCGACGCTCCGCGGCCCTCCCCCGCCGGGCGCTTGACGGCCCTCCCGCCCGACGCTATATTACTTTATGGTGATATGGTCATGAGAAAGGCCGCCACGCTCCCGAAGGAGCAGCTGATGGAGGGAATCGCGAGCTTTCTGAAGGCGCTCGCCGACCCGACGCGGCTCCGGATCCTCCACTCCCTCCAGGGCGGGGAACGGTGCGTGAACGACCTCCTCGCGGAGCTTCCATGCAGTCAGGCCAACGTCTCGAAGCACCTGGCCCTCCTCCGGACGGCGGGGATCGTCGAGTTCCGGAGGCAGGGGGTCCAGATCTACTACCGGATCGCCGACCCGGCGGTCTTCGCGATCTGTGGGGTCGTCTGTGGCGCTCTCCAGAGGTCGCTGGACGGGAAGAGGGACGGCCTGAGGGCCGGGAAGGCGGCCTTCGCCGCCGGGGCGCGGGCGTGAGCCCCGACCTCCTCCTCATGGGCGGCTTCGTCGTCGCCTGGTTCCTCCTCCAGTGGGTCGTCCTGCCGAAGCTCGGAGTCCCCACGTGAGCGGTCCCCAATCCGGCCGGCGGCCGGAGCTGCGGAACGAGAAGCGGGAAGACGAACGACGCCACGACGTCCCCCACGGAGAAGGCCGGCCCTTCGGGCCCGGCGGACCCCGGGACGCATCGAGAGAAGAGATGAAGAGCGCGAACGCGGACGAGCCCGTCTCCCACGAGGAAGGGCGCTGCCGGAGCTGCGGCGAGGAGATCCTCCCCGTCCCCACGTGAGGGGGGATCTACCTCTGGCGTTGCCAGGGCTGCTGGACCATGTACCGAACCGACCAGGTCTACCCCTCGGGAATCCCGGCGCACGTCTGGGAGAAGCTGTCCCGGGGCTGCTGAGGAATCGAGATGCCCCTCTACGAGTACCGATGCGACGCCTGCGGGAAGGCCTTCGAGGAGCTGCGCTCCTCGAGCGAGGCCGACGCGGCGATCGAATGCCCGTCCTGCGAATCGCTCCGCACGGCGCGGACGCTCTCGACGTTCGCCGCCGCCGGCTCCTCCTCCGCGAAGGGAGGGTCGTCGTGCGGCACCCGCTTCACGTGAGCGTCGTGACCCCGGGGGCCCGTCGGGTCCCCTCCGAGAGCCCGAACCCTTTCCCCCTCTCGTCGCAGGCGCCCGGCGCGGGCGCCGATGGAGCCACGGCATGAAGGACTCGCCCATCGCGTTCCAGACGACCTCCTCCCTCACGTTCGACGCGGCCGTCGCCCGAGCCCGCGAGGCGATCGCGAAGGAAGGCATGGGAGTCCTGACCGAGATCGACGTCCAGGCGACTCTCAAGAAGAAGCTCGACGTCGACCGCACGCCCTACCTCATCCTCGGCGCCTGCCACCCCCCGTCGGCGCACCGCTCGCTCACGGCGGTCCCCGAGGTCGGCGTCCTCCTCCCGTGCAACGTGACGGTGTCGGTGGAGGACGGGACGACGGTCGTGAGGGCGATGGACCCGGCGAGCGTCATGGGTCTCGTCTCCTCGCCCGATCTCGCCGCGGTCGGCGCGGAGATCGGCGCGAAGCTCCGGCGCGTCGTCGAGGCGTGCCGGGGCTGACGGCCGGCTCGCCTTCTCCCGAAGGCCAGGAAGAGCGTCCCCCTCAGGGCAGAAGCAGGAACGCGAGGACGACGACGAGCGTCGGCACGAGCGCGCTGAGGAGGAGGCCGCCCGGAACGACGCCGTCCGGGAAGTACCGGGAGAGGATCGACTGCCCGGCCGGGTTCGGGGCGTTCGCGATGACGGTGAGCCCGCCCCCCGCCACCGCCCCCGCGACGACGGCGTACTTCAGGTGGGGCGTGAATCCCGGGACGAGCGACGCGAGGTAGGTGATCGCCGCGTTGTCGTTGAACGCCGTCAGGATCGTGGCGCCCGCGAAGAGCGCGCCGGAGTCGAGCCGCGCGAGGAGCGGCGCGATCCACCACTGCTGGAGCGTCCCGTGGACGACGAGCCCCGCGAGGAAGAAGCCGACGAGGAGCGGGGGCCTCAGGTTCAGCGGGTTCTGGTGAGGCGCCGTCGCCTGCGTGAAGGCAAGGAAGTAGAGGAATCCCGCGACGAAGAGGGCCGGAGTGTGGGCCGTGAAGACGGTCCAGCCGAGGAAGAGGAGGTGGGTCCCGACGATCCAGCCCGGGACCTCGCGCTCCGACGGGCGCTCCACCGGATTCGCCAGGCGCGCCTTCTTCTTCCCGGCGAGGCCGGCGAACTCCGTCCGGAAGAAGAACGCAAAGAGCGCCGTCGAGACGAAGACGGCGAGCGCCGCCTTCCAGCCGAAGTTCCGGAGCATGAACGTCAGGCCCCAGCCGTACTTCGCCGCGACCATGAGAACGGGCGGCGCCGCGAAGTGGGTGAGGGTCCCTCCGACGGAGACGTTCACGAAGAGGAGCCCGAGCGTCCCGTACTTCAGCCTCGTCGAGGGGTTCAGCTCGTAGAGGTGCCTCGCGAGGAGAAGCGCGCAGATCGTCATCGCGGCCGGCTCGGTGATGAAGGAGCCGAGGAGGGGCCCGACCGTCAGGATCGCGACCCACCAGGCGAGCGGGGTCTTCCCGCCGAGGCTCGCGACGGCCCCGAGGCACTTCTCCGCGAAGGAGAGGACGGGCCGCGTCGATGCGATCGCCATGACGACGACGACGAACATCGGCTCGGTGAAGTGGACGTGAGCCACGTAGCCCTCGACGGAGTGCCACCCCTTCATCACGGCCGCCGCGACGAGGAGCGGGATCGCCCAGATGCCGAAGACCGCCTCCACCTCGCCGAAGAAGTGGAGCATCTCCACCCGGAAGCTGTGCCCGTCGCCCCCCGTCTCCTTCGCGACCCGGTGCTGGAGGCGGTGCGCGGCAGCGGTGATCCTCGCCGCGAGGAAGGTGTGGAGGATAGCCAGGACGAAGACGACGGTGGCGACGACGTTCACCGGCTCGGCCTCGGCGCGGTGGACGAGGAGCTGCCACAGGGTCATCCCGGCTTCGCCCGTGTAGGCGTCCAGCGGCAGAGGGAGCAGCTCTTCCATCGGCGCGGGCGGTCAGGGGTCGGGATCGGCCTGGGCGCCTTTCCCCGGCCTCGGCATCTCGTTGACCTTCGTCCCCGGGAAGAGGGGGACGCCGAGCGCGAAGGCGGCGCGGCCGATGGCGTGGGCGGCGAGGGGGGCCGTCAGGAAGACGAAGGCGACCGCGGCGAGGGCGCGCGTCGCGACGCCGAGGTCGTCGAACGCCAGGGCGAGGGCGAGGAAGATGCACATCTTCACGAGCGTCGACGCCTTGGAGGTGGCCGACAGGCGGGTGAAGACGTCGGGCATCCGGAGGACGCCGAGGGCGGCGAGGAAGGCCGAGGCGACGCCGGCGAGCATGAGCGCCGCGGCGAGGAGCTCGCGGACGCTCACCGCGACCGCTCCAGGTAGGCCGCGAACGCGACCGTGCCGAGGAACGAGAGGAGCGCGAGGACGATCGCCACGTCGATGTAGACGGCGTTCCCGGAGGCGAGGGCGACGACGGCCACGACGCTGATCCCGAGCGTTCCGAGGAGGTCGAGGCCGACGACCCGGTCGGGGAGGCTCGGGCCGAGCCCGATCCGCACGACCGTCAGGAGGAGCGCGAGCCCGAGGACGGGGAGGGCGACCCAGAGGGCGAGCTGGGCGAGGAGCGTCACTCGAAGACCTCCTTCACCCGCCGCTCGAACCCGTCCTTCACCTCGCGGCGGAAGGCGTCGGGGTCGGCGACGTCGAGGGCGTGAACGTAGAGCGTCCGCCGGTCGGGGGAGACGTCGAGGCTGAGCGTCCCGGGGGTCAGCGTGATGAGGTTCGCGAGGACCGTGATGCCGGCGTCGCTCGTCAGGTCGAGCGGCACCGCGACGATGCCCGGCGAGAGGGACGACACGGGTCTGAGGATGCTCCTGGCGACGGCGGCGTTCGAGAGGAGGAGCTCCTTCAGGAAGTAGAGGAAGAGCCCTGCGGCCTTCGGCGCTTTCGAGAGGCGCAGCCCGGGCCGGCCTCGGAATCTCACGAGCAGGAGGAGGAGCGCGGAGAGAACCGCCCCCTCGAAGGCGTTCGCGAACGTGACCTCGCCCGTCAGGGCGACCCAGGCGGCCGTGAGGAGGAGCAGGGCGACGAGCACGGCTCAGCTCCCCCCGCCCCGCGTCCCGAGGACGGCGCGGATGTAGAGGTCGGGGTCGAGGAGCTGTGCGGAGGCGCCGTCCGCGAAGCGGAAGAGAACGCCGGCACCGAGGCCGATGGCGACCGTGATCGCGCAGAGCGCGAGGACCGGGCCGAGGAGCGAGGCCCGCTCGGCGCCGGCGAGGGGCGGCTCGGAAGCGCCCGGGTCGTCCGCTGGGGCCGGTTTCCAGAAGGCCTCGGCCCAGATCTTCGTCATCGAGAAGAGGGTCAGGAGGCTCACGCCGAGGGCGACGGCGACGATCGCGCCGTGTCCCGCCTCGAGGCCGGCGCGGACGAGGAGGTACTTGGCCCAGAAGCCCGAGAGGGGAGGAATTCCCGCCAGCGAGAGCGCCGGAACGAGGAAGGCCGCGGCGAGGAGGGGCGAGCGGCCGAGGAGCCCTCCGAGACGGTCGAGGGAGAAGCTCCCGCCGACCCTCCGCATCACCCCCGCCACGAGGAAGAGGTTCGCCTTCACGACGATGTGGTGGAGGACGTAGAAGACCGTCCCCGCGAGCGCGAGGCGGGTCCCGACCCCGAGCCCCATCAGCATGTAGCCGATCTGGCTGACGATGTGGAACGACAGGACCTTCCGCACGTCGGTCTGGGCCATCGCCCCGAGGACCCCCGTCACCATCGTGAGGCCCGCGATCGCGAGGACGAGCGGGCTCGTGAAGCCGGGATCGCGGTTGAAGACGAGCGTCAGGACGCGGACGAGCGCGTAGACGCCGACCTTCGTCAGGAGCCCGGCGAAGAGGGCGGCGACCGGCATCGGCGGCGTGTGGTACGAGGCGGGGAGCCAGAAGAAGAGGGGGAAGGCGGCGGCCTTGATGCCGAACGCGACGAGGAAGAGCGTCGCCACGACGCTCGGGAGCCCCTGGGCCGGGAGGGCGCGGATCGCGACGGCGGCGTCGGCCATGTTGAGCGTCCCGACCGACCCGTAGAGGAGGCCCGCCCCGGCGAGGAAGAGGGCCGAGGAGACGAGGTTCAGGACGACGTACTTCAGCGCCCCCGTCAGCTGCGCGCGTTCGCCCCCGAGCGAGACGAGGACGAAGGACGACATGAGCATGACCTCGAACCAGACGTAGAGGTTGAAGAGGTCGCCCGTGAGGAACGCGCCGCAGACGCCCATCGAGAGGACGTGGAGGAGCGGGTGGTAACCGAAGCGCTCGCGCGCGGCGTCGATGCCGGCGGCGGAGAAGGCGACGACGGCGGCGAGGATGACGGCGGCGACGACGACCATCGCCGCCGCGAAGCGGTCGGCCACGAGGCTGATGCCGAACGGTGCGGGCCACGCGCCGGCCTGCGTGACGAGGATCGTCCCGTCGAGCGTGGCGGCGAGGAGAAAGCCCGACGCGGCGAGGAGGCCGGCGGCCCCCGCGAAGCTCGCGGCCCGCGCCGCGCGCGGGGCGCGGGAGAGGAGGATCGTCGCGATCGCCGTCGCGAGCGGGACGAGGAGCGGCAGGACGAGGAGGAGGTTCACGACCCCTCCTCCCGCATCCCGTCGACGTCGTCGGTCCCCGCCTCCTGGCAGGTGCGCTTCAGGAGGACGAGGGCGAACGCCTGGACGCCGAAGCCGATGACGATCGCCGTCAGGATGAGCGCCTGCGGCAGCGGGTCGGCCGACGGGACCGGCGGCACGAGGGCCCCGGCCGGGACGATCGGCGGGCCCTCGCGGACGAGCCGCCCGGCCGTGAAGATGAGGAGGTTCGCGGCGTGGCCGAGGAGGGCGAGGCCGAAGACGACCCGGACGGCCCCCCGGCGGAGGAGGAGGTAGGTTCCCGTCGCGTAGAGGACGCCGACCGTCAGGGCGAGGACGAACGTCACGGCTCGTCCTCCTCCTGGAGCGTGAGGAGGATGAGGAGGACGACGCCGACGACCGTGACGTAGACGCCGGTGTCGAACAGGACGGGGGTTCCGGGCTTTCCGATGACGGGGAGCGGTGTCTCCCCCCAGAGCCCGGTCATGAAGGGGCGCCCGGCAGCGAGGCTGACGAGGCCGCTCGCGAGCGCGGCGAGGAGGCCGGTGCCGATGAGGACCTCGGGCCGGGCCGGCAGCAGCCGCCGCGCGGAGTCGACCCCGCCGGTCAGGGCGAGGAGCGCGTACGCCGTGGCGGCGACCAGGCCCCCGACGAATCCGCCCCCCGGCTCGTTGTGGCCGCGGAAGAGGAGGAAGACGGAGAAGAGGAGGAGGAGGGGGAAGAGGACCCGCGCGGCGGAGGCGAGGATGACGGATCTCATCGCCCCTCCCCCTTCGGGGCCGCGGCGCCCGCGGAGAGGCGGAGCCTGACGAGGGCGAAGACGCCGATCGCGCCGACGGCGAGGACCGTGATCTCGCCGAGCGTGTCGAGCCCGCGGAAGTCGACGAGGATGACGTTGACGACGTTGCGCCCCTTCGCGAGGGAGAGGCTCGCCTCCGAGAAGAACGGCGTGAGGCGCGACCCCAGCGGCTCGGCGTGGACCGCGAGGACGAAGCCCGCCATGAGCGCTCCGGTGGCCGTCGCCAGGAGGCCGTCGGCCACGCGCGACCGCGGGGCCGACCGGCTCTTCAGCCGCGGCAGGCGCCGGAGGACCGCGACGAAGAGGAGGACCGAGAGGGTCTCGATGGCGAACTGCGTCATCGCGAGGTCCGGCGCGCCGAAGACGAGGAAGAGGAGCGCGATGCCGTAGCCCGTCACGCCGAGCGCGACGACGGCCGCGATGCGGGAGCCGGCCGCGACGGTCCCCGCGGCGCCGGCGACGACGAGGAGCGCCAGGACCGCCTCGATGGGTCCGACGGACCGGAGCGCATCCGGCGCGGCGAGGACGCCGCGCGAGAGGAGGAGGGGTGCCGAGAGCGCGACGGCGGCGGCGAGGACGATCCGCACGTCCTGGCGGAGGGACCCGGAAGAGAGGAGCCCCGCCGTCCCCTTCGCGAATCGCACGAGGCCGGCCAGCCCGTCGCGGTAGAGGCGGGCGGGGCCGAGGGCGCCCACCGGCGCCAGGCGTTCGGCGAGAGCGCGGATCCGGGCGCGGTTCGTCCACAGGGCGACGCCGACCACGAGCGTGACGAGGCTCTTGAGGAGGACGACGTTGAACCCGTGCCAGAGCTCCAGCTTCACACCGTAGGGGTGGCCGAGGGCGGCCGCGGCCGCGGAGGAGACGAAGGGCGAGATCACCCCGGCGAAAAGACCGCAGGCGAGGCTCCCGAAGGCGAGGAGGACCGGGCCGAGCCACATCGCCAGGGGCGCCTCGTGGGGCGTCTTCGGCGTGTCGCCCCTCGCGCCGGTGAACGGCCCGAACCCGACGGCGAGGGCGACGGCCACGAGGAGCATGTTCGCCCCGACCGCGACGGGAACGAGGAGGAGGGGGACCGGCGAGGCGCGGAGCGCCGCGTCGTAGAGCAGCTCCTTGCTGACGAAGCCGAGGAGGGGCGGCAGGCCCGCCATCGAGAAGGCGGCGGCCACCGCGGCGGCGCCGGTCGCCGGGAGGAGGGCGAAGAGGCCGCCGAGGCGCGTGACGTCGCGCGTCCCGGTCTCGTGGTCCAGGATCCCCGCGACGAGGAAGAGCGCGGCCTTGTAGAGGGCGTGCGCGAGGAGGAAGACCATCGCCGCACCGAGCGCCGCGGGCGTCCCGACGCCGATGAGCATCGTCAGCGAGCCGAGGGAGCTGACGGTGGAGAAGGCGAGGAGGCGCTTGAGGTCCTTCTGGCCCACCGCGAGGACGGCCCCCGTGAGCATCGTCGCGGCGCCGGCCGTGGTCACGATCCAGCCCCACTCGGGCGTCCCCCCGAGCGCGGGATGGAGGCGGGCGAGCAGGAAGACCCCCGCCTTCACCATAGTCGCCGAATGGAGGTAGGCGCTGATGGGCGTCGGCGCGGCCATGGCGCCCGGGAGCCAGAAGTGGAACGGCACCTGCGCCGACTTCGTGAAGGCGCCGAGGAGGACGAGGAGGAGGGCCGGGGTGTAGAGCGGGCTCGCCTTCAGGGTGTCCGCGTTCGCCACGAGGGCGGAGATCTCGAGGCTCCCGCCCGCCTGCCCGAGGAGGACGAAGCCGGCCAGGAGGGCGAGCCCTCCCCCGCCGGTGACGAGGAGCGCCTGGAGCGCCGCGGCGCGGACCTCGGCCTTCTCGCGGTCGAAGCCGATCAGGAAGTACGAAAGGATGCTCGTCGCCTCCCAGAAGACGAAGAGGCCGACGAGGTTGTCCGAGAGGACGAGGCCGAGCATCGCCGCGAGGAACGCGACGAGGTATCCGAGGAGGGCGCCGCGCCGCGCGTGTCCCTCCATGTAGCTGCCGGCGTAGAGGAGGACGAGGGCCCCGATGCCGGTGACGATGAGCGCCATCAGGAGGGAGAGGCCGTCGAGCCGGAAGGAGAGCGAGACGCCGAGCTCGGGGATCCAGGCGAGCGCGGCGGTGCGCACCCCGCCCTCGGCGACCTCCGGGACGAAGCGGACGAACCAGGCGAAGAGGGCCGCCGGGAAGAGCGCCAGGAGCGGGGAGGCACGCCTCCCCAGCCACCTCTCGACGAGGGGCGAGAGGAGCGCCACGAGGAATCCGGTCAGGACGGCGGCAATCACGCGAACCGGTATAACACCGGCACGCCCGACCCTATTCCGGGTTGTTGCACGGACCCGGCGAGCCCCGTCGGGTCGGGTACGCGGGCCTTCAGAACCTCAGCGAGATCCCCGCCTGCCCGCGCGTCCCGGTCCCGAAATCGCCGCTGCTGCGCTCCGCCGTGAGGAGGAGGGAAAGGGTGCGGCTCAGGTTCACCGAGCCGTTCAGCGCGAACCGGTTCGTCTGGGGCCGGGTCTCGACGACGACGCCGTCCGTGCCCGTGAAACGGAGGACCGACAGCGCGGTGGCGTAGTCGAGCGAGACGTAGACGCGGCCGCCGAAGGACCGCCCGACGGACGCGTACCAGGCGTCGTACGCGCCGTCGGGCCGGTCGATCCGGTTGTCCGAGACGGTGACGTCGATCCCCGAGCGGAAGACGTTGCTCGCGTGGAACCCGGCGGTGATCCGTCCGGTCGAGCCGTCGTCGCGGTTCCCGCGGTCGCTGGCATAGCCGGCGAATACGCGGACGCCGCGGGCGACCTCGACGGTCAGCCGCCCGCCGGCCGACTCGTAGAGGAACCCGGCGACGAGGCGCGGGTCGACGGGCCTCCCCTCGAGCTGTTCCCGGGTGAGGGTCCTCGCGTCGTACGACAGGCCCCGGTGATAGAGACCCTGGAGCTCGACCTTCGAGGAGACGGACCAGCGCGCGTTCACGAAGGCGTAGCTCAGGCCCGTCTTCCCCTGCCCGCCGGGCGCCGTCACGTCGTACTCGCCGGCGACGTAGAAGAAGACCTTCCGGCCGATCGTGAAGAAGTTCGTGGTCGACAGGACCGACCTCTCCGTCAGCCCCTCGTTTCGGATCGTCACGAAGCCGAGGACGTGCCTCTGCCCGCCGTCTCCGTCGAGCGCGACGTACGCCCCGCCCTTCTTGACGCCGCTGACCCAGCCCGCCTCCCAGCCCTTCGGCTCGAGGCCGCCGAAGAGGCCGAAGCGGGGCCTCAGCTTCCTCTTCTTCCCCTTCCCGGCGCGGGGGCGCACCTCGACGAGGGCACCACCGACCGACCCGAGGCCGCCGAGCTCGGTGATCCACTGCTGCCCGACGCGCACGCCGACGCTCCCGTTCGCGAAGCGGCCGCCGACCCAGGCGTCCCACAGGGAGAATCGGTTCTGCCGGTCCTCGCCGCCGACGCCGTACGTCGCGCCCCGGCCGTCGAAGGCGTACTCGAGGCCGTTCGCCTCCTGCTCGGGCGAGCGGAACGTCAGCGTCCCCACGGCCTCGTTCGACGTGAGCGACTCGCCCCCTCCCTCCGGCCGGCTCTGCCCCGCGTTCAGGAAGAGGGAGACGCGCCCCCAGCCGCCCGACTGGGCGCGCGCGCCTCTCGGGGCGGAGAGCGCGAGGAGCGCCACGAGGAAGAGACGGGACCTGCTGGCCGCCATCGGTCGCCTTCCTCAGCCCCGCCCCTGCGGATGGCACGAGTAGCAGGCTGCGGATTCGTAGCGGTAGCCGTTGCGCCCCTGGTGCTCCTTGTCCGTCGCCGCCCGGCCGTGGCAGGTGATGCAGGTGAAGACGCGGTAGTTCGACGGGCTCGTGTGGCAGGCCGAGCAGGGGTTCCCCGCGTGCCGGCCCGTCGTGATCGGGAACCACGTGTGGTTGAACGTCCCCTGGCCCCACGACGTGTCCGTCGCCCTGTGGCACGTCTCG
>CAZNSS010000016.1:11453-16913 GCA_964575465.1 uncultured Holophagales bacterium
ACGTCCCCCGGTAGACCCCGTTCCCGTGGCACGACGCGCACGCCGTCGTCGCGTGCCGCCCCACGAGCGCGAAGACCGTCCCGTGGTTGAACGTCCCCTGGCCCCACGACGTGTCCGTCGCCCTGTGGCACGTCTCGCACGTCGTCGGGAAGCCCGCCGCCGCGTGGTTCGGGTTCGTCGTCGCCTGGTACTTCGGAAGGTGGCAGCCGGCGCAGTCCCGCGACGTCCCCCGGTAGACCCCGTTCCCGTGGCACGACGCGCACGCCGTCGTCGCGTGAACCCCCAAGAGGGGGAACGCCGTCGCGTGGTTGAACGTCCCCTGGTTCCATGAGAGGTCCGACACCTTGTGACAGACCTGACACGCCGTCGAGAACCCCGCGGTCGCGTGGTTCGGGTTCGTCGTCGCCTGGTATTTCGCGAGGTGGCACGAGGCACAGTCGCCCGGGAGCCCCTGGAAGACGCCGCTCCGGTGGCACGTCGTGCACGCCTGGCCCGCGTGCTGCCCGACGAGCGGCCACCTCGAGTGGTCGAAGGTGACCCCGGTCCACGCCGGGTCCGATGACCGGTGGCACGTCTCGCACGCCGTCGGGAAGCCCGCCAGGATGTGGCTCGGGTTCGTCGCCTTCTGGTAGAGCGGCAGGTGGCAGCCGGCACAGTCGCGCGCCGTCCCGCGGTAGACGCCGTTCCCGTGGCACGAGGCGCAGGCCGCCGTCGCGTGCTTGCCGGCGAGCGGGAAAGCGACCGCGTGGTCGAACTTCCCCTGCTGCCACGATGGGTCGGAGATCCTGTGGCACGTCTCGCACGCCGTCGGGAAGCCCGCGGTCACGTGGTTCGGGTTCGCGGCCTTCTGGTAGTCGGGCTGGTGACACGAGACGCACGTCGAGGGAAGCCCCTGGAAGACGCCGCTCCGGTGGCACGCCGTGCACGCGTTCCCCGCGTGACGCCCGACGAGCGGCCACTTCGAGTGGCTGAACGCGACCCCCGTCCACGACGGATCCGAGGACCGGTGGCACGACTCGCACGTCGTCGGGAAACCCGCCAGGATGTGGCTCGGGTTCGTCGCCTTCTGGTAGAGCGGCAGGTGGCAGCCGGCACAGTCGCGCGCCGTCCCGCGGTAGACGCCGTTCCGGTGGCACGAGGCGCAGGCCGCCGTCGCGTGCTTTCCCGTGAGCGGGAAGCTCGACCGGTGGTCGAAGCGGGCCTGCTCCCACGACGTGTCCGACACCCTGTGGCACGTCTCGCACGTCGACGGGAACCCTCCCGCCACGTGGTTCGGCTCCTTCGCCCGGTCGTAGTCCTCCCTGTGGCAGCCGACGCAACCCGACGTCGCGCTCTTCCGGAAGACGCCGCCCGTGTGGCACTTCTCGCAGTCGACGGCCGCGTGGGCCCCGGAGAGGGCGAAGCCGGTCGCCGCGGCATGACTCCACGTGACGGCGGTCCACGACTGCGGCCGGTGGCAGTTCTGGCAGTCGAGGCCCAGCCGCGTCTTGAACCGGTCGTCCTGGCGGCGGTACCAGTGGCAGTCGGCGCAGAGCCGCGGCGTCCCCTTCGTCTGCCCCCTGACGTGGCAGGACGCGCACGCGACGAGCAGGTGCCTGCCCTCCAGCGGCCACGACGTCTTGTGGAAGGCGCGCGAGGCGCTCTTCCAGGCCGCCGAGGGCGCGTGGCAGGTTTCGCAGCCCGGACCGAGCGTCCCCTGGTGCGCGTCCTTGTGGCACGACGCGCACGAGGACCCGATCCCCTTGTAGCGGACTGCCGTCCCCCTGCCGGCGGGGAACGCCGCATCCTCCTTCTTGTGGCATGAGGCACAGGGCGCCTTCTCGTGGCCGCCCTTCCAGAACTCCGGGGAACCGGGGTGCCTGAAAACCGGGACCTTGAACGTCTCGGGGGAATGGCAGGTGGCGCAGCTGGTCCCGAGCTGGCCGAGGTGCGGGTCCTTGTGGCAGGTCGCGCACGCCGTCCCGAGCCCCTTCAGCCGGACCGCCGTCCCGCTCCCCGCAGGAAACGTCGCGGTCTCCTTCTTGTGGCACTTCTCGCACGCGAGGGACGCGTGCTTTCCCGAGAGCGGGAACGCCGACTTCGCGTGGTCGAACCTCAGGGGAAGGAACTTCGCGCCCGTCACGACGTGGCAGCTCTCGCAGGACGCGCCGACCTGCCCGAGGTGCGGGTCCTTGTGGCAGGAGGCGCACGTCGTCGAGAGCCCCCGGTACGTCCTCTCCCCGACGGGGACCGGCCGCCCGTTCGGCCCGGACTTCGGGCCGCCGTGGCACCTCTCGCAGGGGAGGCTCTCGTGGGCGCCGGAGAAGAAGTCGGGGAAGCGCGGGTGCCTGAATTCCTTCGGCCGGAAGCTCTCCGTCCCGTGGCACGTCGCGCACGCCGTCCCGAGGAGCCCCTTGTGGGGGTCCTCGTGGCACGCCGCGCAGTCCGTCTTGAGCCCTCGGAAGTCGACGACCTTCGGCGACCTGTGGCCCGCCCCCGAGGCGCCGGCGGCACCGACCCCCTTCGCGCCGGGCCCTCCCGCGCCCGGAGGGACGTGGCACGCCGCACACTTCGCCGTCGCGTGCCTGCCGGTGAGCGGGAAGCGGGTCTTCGCGGCGTGGTCGAACGGGGCTCCACGGAACGCCTTCTCGTCGTGGCAGACCGAGCAGTCCTGCTTGAACTGGCCCCGGTGGGGATCCTGGTGGCAGGTCGCGCAGCTCCCCGCCTGCAGCTTCACCATCGTCGCGGGCTCCCTGTGGCACGCCGCGCAAGCGATCTCGGCGTGGCGGCCCCGAAGCGGGAAGGCCGTCCTCGCGTGGTCGACCTTCTTCGTCCTGAAGGTCGCCGTCTCGTGGCACGAGGAGCAGTCCGCGCCGAACGCCTTCTTGTGCGGGTCCTGGTGGCAGTCCGCGCAGCTCGCGTACTTCACCCCGCGGAAGACGCCGTTCTGGTGGCACTTCGCGCAGGCGACCGTGACGTGCGCGCCGGTCAGCGGGTACTTCGTCTTCCCGTGGTCGAACGACTGGCGGGTCTCCTTGAACGCCACCGACGCCAGGTGGCACGTGGCGCAGGCGGCGCCGAGCGCCCCCTTGTGGGAGTCGGCGTGGCAGGTGGCGCACGAGGGCGAGAGCTTCAGGAAGGATCTCGTCTTGTGGCACGACGCGCACTTGCCGGCGAGGGGCGCGTGCCTGCCGTCGAGCGGGAAGCCGGTCTCCTTCGCGTGGTCGAATCCCTTCGCCTCGAACGGGCGGAGCTCGGCGTCGCGCCCGGCGTGCTCGGCGTGACAGGCCGCGCACTCGTTCGTCACGTCCCGGTGGATGCCCTTCTTCCGCGCGATCCGCGAGGCGACGTCCTTGTGGCACGCCAGGCAGCGCTCGGCCGAGACCTGCTTCCCCCTCTCGTGGCACTTCTCGCAGCTCCCGAGACCCTCGAGCTTCGCGTGTGCGGCGGAGAGCGGCCCGGGCGACACGAGGTCGCCCAGCTGCGCCGCGACCGGGGCCGCGAAGACGAGGGCCGCGGCCGCGGCGAGCGCGAAGCGCCTCACCGGCCCCCCGTCGCGTATCCGAAGTAGAACGCGACGCCGACGTGGAGGAGGAAGACGGTCCCCAGTATCCAGACGAAGGGCATGTGGAAGACGTGCCACAGGGCGAACAGGCGGCGCGTCAGGTCGAGGGAAGCCGCCCGGCGCAGGAGGTTGATCCGCTCGGCCTCCGCGTGAAGGGCTTCCCGGATCAGCTGCCGTGTGAGCCCCGCGGAGCGGATCGTGCGCTCGATGGCCCGGGTCTTCCTCCGGATCGCGAGAGATCCGAAGAGGAGGCTGGCGATTCCGTGTCTCCCTTCGGCCGGGAGGAGGTCCTTCTCCATTTCCTCGATCCGGAGGAGGAGCTTCACCGGGACCGTCATGTCCGCGAGCTCGCGGCGGAGCTCCGCCGCCCGCTCCTCGATCGCCTTCCGGTCCATCTCGACGCCGCGCTGGGTCCTCGGGATCCTCGCGTAGAGGTACCTCCCGACGAATCCCGACGCGAGGACGCTGAGCATCGACCAGTAGGCGACGGAGACGATGCCGTTGAACTTGAACGAGGTGTGAAGGGTGACGAGGGCCGGACCGACGAGGCCGCAGAAGATGTGCATCTCGAGCCAGGCCTTCATGGTCCCGGCGTTCGAGAGCACCTGCAGGCGTTTCCGCGCCTCGTAGGCTGCCGTCCCTCCGAACATCAGGGCCGCGCCCGCGATTCCGAGAGCGAGGCCCACCGGCCCCGAGGGCCGCAGGAGCTTGTGCTGCGGGGCGTAGGCGCGGACGCGAAGCGGTGTCCGGTAGTAGGAGAGCCCGTCGAGGCCGACGAGGACGGTCAGAAGAACGGCAATCGCGGCGACTGCCGCGAGAATCAGCACACGGGACGGGCGGCCGGAAGCCGCCGCCGGAGTGGTCCGAACGGCCGATACACCTCTACCGAGGCCCGCGTGCGAAATCGCGCTGCTCTGCTGCATTCCTGCCCCTGTGCGACGGGGTGGGAGCCCGCCTCTTACCGACGGCTCCCTCGCCGGGATTTTACGGCAGTGTAGATTCTTCCAAAATCTAACGCACGCGCCTGTCGGAATCGGCCTGGCAATCTTCGTGCCGGGCGCTGGGACCCGTCAGGCGTCGAGCTCGCAGTTGCCCCGCGCGAACGAAACGCACGGGAGGATCCAGCCGGCCTCCCGGTCCTCCTTCCGGAGAGCCGTTCCTTCCCCCTCGACGCGTCCCGAGACGAGGCGGGTCCTGCAGGTCCCGCAGGTCCCGGCCCGGCACATCGAGTCGACCGGCGCTCCGGCCGCCTCTGCGGCGTCGAGGAGACTCGTCCCGCCGGAGACCGTCGTCACCCCGCCGGTCCGGGCAAACGACACTTCGTACGTGGCGCCATCGTCCACCGTCTCCGACGCCGAGGCCACGGCCGCCTCGAAGGCCTCGAACCGGATCCGGTCGGCGGGCACGCCCAGGCTCGCGAGGCCTTCCCGGAGCGACTCGATCATCGGGCCCGGCCCGCAGATCAGGTGGATCGCCTTCGCGGGGTCGGGCACGTACCGGGCGATCTTCCGGGCGTCCATCCGGCCCGTCAGGAATCCCGGCTTCGGCTCGCCCCGGCTGAGGGTGACGTGGACGCGGACCCCGGGCGCCCGGCGCGCGAGGACGGCGAGCTCGTCGCGGAAGGCCACGTCCGCCTCCGTCCTCACGGTGTACAGGAAGGTGACGGGCCGGCCCGGATCGGCCTGGGCCGCGTGCCGGAACATCGAGATCATCGGCGTGATGCCGACTCCGCCGGCGTGAAGGACGAGCGGGACGTCCGGCTCCACGGGGTAGACGAACGAGCCGCCCGGGCCGCGGATCGGGAGGACCCCCCCGGCGCGGACCGTCTCGTGAAGCGCGCCGGACGCCCGGCCCTGGCGCCGCACCGAGATCTCGAGGTAGCCCGCGGCCTCGGGCGCGGAGCTGATCGAGTAGCA
>CAZNSS010000017.1:0-16830 GCA_964575465.1 uncultured Holophagales bacterium
CACCGGCTACGTCGGCGGGCGGCTCCTGCGCGCGCTCGCGGCCCGCGGCCACCGCGTGCGCTGCCTCGCGCGGCGGCCGGAGAGCCTGGCCTCCCGGGTCCCCGCGACCGAGGTCGTCGCGGGCGACTGCCTGCGGCGGGAGACGCTCGACCCGGCGCTCGCGGGCGTCCACACGGCCTACTACCTCGTCCACTCGATGGCGGCGGGCGCCGCGTTCGACGAGCAGGATCGCCTCGCCGCCCGCAACTTCGGCGAGGCGGCCCGCGCCGCCGGGGTGCGGAAGATCGTCTACCTTGGCGGCCTCGGCGAGGAGGGGGAGGGCCTCTCGTCCCATCTCCGCAGCCGGCAGGAGACGGGCGACGTCCTCCGGGCCGCCTCGGGCGTCCCGGTCGTCGAGCTGCGCGCCTCGATCGTCCTCGGCTCCGGGAGCCTGTCGTTCGAGCTCATCCGGTCGCTCGTCGAGCGCCTGCCCGCCATGATCTGCCCCCGCTGGGTGGAAACGAAGGCCCAGCCGATCGCGATCGAGGACCTCGTCGCGTACCTCCTCGCGGCCCTCGACCTGGATCCGGGGCCGGGGCGCACGGTGGAGATCGGCGGCGCCGACCAGGTGACGTACGGCGACCTCATGCGGGAGTACGCGAGGCAGCGGGGCCTCAAGCGCTGGCTGATCCCGGTGCCCGTCCTGACGCCCCGCCTGTCGAGCCTGTGGCTCGGCCTCGTGACGCCGGTCTACGCGCGCGTCGGGCGCAAGCTGATCGAGGGCGTCAGCAACCCGACCGTCGTGCGGGACGACACGGCCCGCCGGCTCTTTCCCGCGATCGTGCCGATGGGGCTTTCGAGGGCCATCGAGCGCGCCCTCGCGAACGAGGACGAGGAGTTCGCCGCGACGCGCTGGTCCGACGCCCTCTCGTCGGGCGGCACGGCGCCCGGCGGCTACGGCGGCCTCAGGGTCGGCGCCCGGCTCGTCGACTCGCGCGTGGCGAAGGTCGCGGCGACGGCGGCGCAGGCGTTCACGCCGATCCGCCGGATCGGCGGCGAGCACGGTTGGTACTACGCCAATTTCCTCTGGCGCCTCCGGGGCTTCCTCGACCTCCTCGTCGGCGGTGTCGGCGTCCGCCGGGGACGGCGCACCCCGGAGACCCCCGCGGTGGGAGACGCGCTCGACTTCTGGCGGGTCGAGGCCTTCGAGCCGGACCGGCGGCTGCGCCTCGCCGCGGAGATGAAGCTCCCCGGGCGCGCCTGGCTCGAGTTCGAGGTGACGGAGGGGGAGGGCGGCGCCACGATCCGGCAGACCGCCGAGTTCGACCCCGGCGGGCTCGCCGGCCTCCTCTACTGGTACGGTGTCTACCCGCTGCACGTCCTCGTGTTCCGAGGGATGCTCCGGGAGATCGCGGCCCGGGCGACGCGCTAGCTACGCGCCGTCGCGGGTCACCAGCGCCGCGGAGGCCATCAGCTCCTCGAGGAGCGCGAGAGCCGTCTTGCCGCTCAGCTGGAACGGGTCGAGGACCGGGCTCTCCGAGAACCTCAGGATGGTGCCCAGGTTGACCCGGTTCAGGTTCAGGTTGCCCATCCGCCAGTTCGCGAAGCGCCGTTCGCCGATCTCGGCGTAGTCGAGAAGCGTGACGTCCCGGTGGCGCGGGTCGCGGAGGATGTGGCCGTACAGCTCGTTCACCGCGGCGCGCCCCCCCTCGAGAACCTGGAGGAAGACGCCCCCCTCGGGGGAGGTGCAGAGGATGCCGGTGAGGCCGTGCGCGGCGTTGTACGCGTGGGCCTTCTCGAGGATCGAGGCGACGAGCACCTCGTCGATCGGACCGGTGGAGCGGCTGGCGTAGAGGAGGCGGACGAGCATCTCGGCTCTCCCTATTTCGTCCGGCCCGCCAGAAGCGAGAGGAACTCGCGCCTCAGGTCGGGGTTCTTCAGGAACGAGCCGCGCATGATGCTGTTCGTCATCTTCGAGTCCGCGTCCTTCACGCCGCGCCACTTCATGCAGTAGTGGTCGGCCTCCATGACGACGGCGAGGCCGTCGGGCTGCATCTTGTTCTGCAGCAGGTTGGCGAGCTCGGTGATCGCCTCCTCCTGGATCTGGGGCCGGGCCATCACCCACTCCACGAGGCGGGCGTACTTCGAGAGCCCGATCAGGGCGGAGTGCTCGTTCGGCATCACCCCGACCCAGATCCGGCCGATGATCGGACAGAGGTGGTGCGAGCAGGCGCTGCGCACCAGGATCGGGCCCACGATCATCAGCTCGTTCAGGCGGCCCACGTTCGGGAACTCGGTCACCGGAGGCTGCGTCCCGTAGCGGCCCGCGAAGACCTCCATCAGGTACATCTTGGCCACGCGGCGCGCCGTGTCCCTCGTGTTGTGATCGCTCCCGGTGTCGATGACGAGCGCCTGGAGCACGTCCTCGATCTTCTCCGCGACCTCCAGGCGGAGCTTTTCGAGCTCCCCGTCCTCGAGGTAGGCGGCGATGTTGTCGTTCGCGCGGAACCGGCCGCGCGCCTTGCGGATGCGCTCCCGGATCCGGTCGGCGACGGGCGTCCTTCCGTCGCGGACCGCGCTTCCGGTCTCTACCGCCCCTGCCTGACTCGCCATGAGCACGATCTCCTGTGAGAAAAGCCTACCATGCGGCCTCCGGCCCGCGCCCGGCCTCGGCGCCAGCGCTCGGGTCGAGCCTCTCGATCGCGAGGAGCGAGACGTCGTCCCTGAGGCCGCCGTCGGACCAGTCCCGCACGGCGTTCGCGACGAGTTCGAGCCCCTTCCCGAGGGGCAGGTCCCGCACCCGTTCGAGCTCGGCCATGAGACGCGCCGAGCCGAACTCCTCCTCCGATGCATCGGGCGCCTCGAGAACGCCGTCGGTGTACAGGTAGAGACGGTCTCCCGGCTGGAGGACGACGGTCTCGTCCTGGTAGGTCGCGTGCTCGATCATGCCGATCGGCAGCCCTCGGCCGGGAATCGGCACGGGTGGCCCGGTCCGGGGCAGGAGGACGGGCGACGGGTGGCCGGCGACCACGTACCGGAACTGCCCTCGCGCCCCGTCGTACGCCCCGTAGACGAGCGTGAAGTACTGCCGCGTCCGGTTCATCGGGAACTGCCGGTTGAGGCGTCCGGCGAGGCGGGATGGAGGGACGATGCCGTGCCCCTCCGCCGTTGCCTCGACGAGGAGCGACCCTTCCCGGGAGGGCGAGAGCAGGTGGTTCAGGGTGAACGACAGGAGGGCGGCCCCCACACCGTGCCCGCTCACGTCGAGCAGGTACAGCCCGACCGAGCCGCTGGGGAGAGGGAAGACGCCCATGCCGTCTCCCGCGAGGTCCGTGCAGGGATGGAATGCGCGCGCAACGCAGAGCCCCGGAAGCGGCATTTCCGGCGGCGGGAGCAGGGACTGCTGGACGCGCGCTGCCAGCCGCAGGTCGTGCTCGAGCGCCTCCTTGGCCTGCCGCAGCCCCTCCTCGGCCTGCCGGCGCGCGCTGACGTCCGACTGGATCCCGATGAAGTGGGTGACCTCGCCACGCTCGTCGCGGACCGGCGTGATGGAGAGCCGATTCCAGAACGGGGTGCCGTCCCGGCGGTGGTTCAGGATCTCCACCACGCACTCGCGCTCCTCGGCGACGGCCGCGCGGATCTCGGCGATCGCGGCCGGGTCCGCGTCGGATCCCTGGAGGAACCGGCAGTTCCTCCCCAGCACCTCGGCGGCGGGGTAGCCGGTCACGCGCTCGAAGCCCTCGTTCACGTAGATGAGAGGGCGATCCGGGAGGCGGGCGTCGGCAATGGTGACGCCCTCGGCCGCCACGTCGAGCGCCCGGTCCTTCAGGGCGAGCTGATCGAGTGGTGCTCGTTCGTGAAGGCGGGTCGCGTGCGGCGACGTTCCGGTGTGCTCCGGCCGTTCGTGTGAGATGCGCGCCCCCTGTCCCCGGTCGCGGCCGATGATACCCGTGGCGAGGCGCCGGTCCGCCAGACGTTCTCCCTACTCGGCAGGTTTCCAGTACCCGTGGAAGCTGATCGGCACGTGGTGGTCGAGGAGGACGAGGGCCACCGGCCCTTCGGCGATCCGGCCCGGGTCGAGGACGGCGAGAGAGCTTCGCTTCGAATCGCCGTCGTACAGCTCGACGAGGAGCCAGCCCACACCCTCCCCGGAACCTCCCTCCCGCATCGGATCGGGGACGAAGACAGGCTCGCTCGTGAAGATGCGATCGCCGAAGTCGGACTCCTCGACGCCGCCGCCCTCGAAGTCGACCCTCGCGACGGCGTTCCAGAAGAACTTTCCCGGCCGCGCGCTCGCCATGAAGCCCCAGCGGTTCGGCCGGCCGAGGAGGCGGTCGTCGATCCGCGGCCACTCGAAGTTCCCGGCGAGGACGACCTCGTTCCGAGCCCGCGTCGCACCCGGCGCGACCCGGATCCTCCGAACGGAACCCGGGTACTCGAACTGCCCCGGCCGGCCGCGCATCACTGCGAGGGCGAGCGGATCGGGCCCGATGAAATGGTCGGGGTTCTCGTAGCCGATGAAGTCGAGAACGAGCTCGTCCCCCTCTTCGTGTCCGTTGAACGAGTGCCACATGAACGAGGCTTCGGTCTCGACGAACCGCGGGGCGGTGCCACCTGCCCGGCGATCCCTCGGGAGGATCATCAGGAGGCTCCCGTCGGCTCCGTTCCAGCGGAGGGAGTCGACGATGCTCCGCAGGCCCAGAAGGAGGCCCCAGATCTCGATCGTCGCCGGATGGAGGTGGAGCACGACGAAGCGTTTCGTGACGAACCAGTCGTGGACGTAGGAGAAGCGTGGGAGCGGCCAGGCGTCGTGGCCGGCGAGGGAGCCGTCAGCGGCGAAGGTCGTCAGATGGACGTTCAGCTTCCGACCGAACTGGAGGCCGAAGTGGAGCCACTCGCCCGTCTCGACGTCGATCTTGTTGTGGGCCGCGTAGAACGTGAGGCCGTGCGGCTGGCCGAAGCTCGTCTGACCGACCGTCTCGAGCGTCTCCTCGTCGAGCTCCCACGGGAGCCCCGTCTCGTCGAAGGCGAAGACTCTTCCCCGTCGGGGTACCGCCGTGATGCCGGCCTGGCTCCGGATCCTGCGTTCGGGCAGGACGTTTGCGAAGAGGCCGCCGGGGGCCTGGGTGCTGAAGGTGCCGTAGACGAACGCGCCGGCCTTCTCCTCGGTCACGAACTTCTCCGTCCTCACGAAGCGCGCGCGGTATTCGACGCCGGAATCGCCGAACCGGAACATCTGGACGAGCCCGTCGCCGTCGAGGAGCGCCCGCCGCCGCTGTCCGCCCCGGTCGAAGAGCCCGGGGCCGTTCCGGTAGAGCGTCCCGCGCAGCCCTTTCGGGAGCGCGCCCTCGACGCGCGGCGCGTACGACTTCTCCTCGAGGAGGCTCGTCGCGAGGCCTCCCCACGCCTCGGCCTCCATGAGTGCCGCGGTCCGGCTCGTCTTCAGGGGCGGGCTCGCGGCACAGCCCGGCAGGGTGAGGGCGAGCCCGCCCGTACCGAGGAGGCCGAGGATCTCCCTCCGCGACAGGCGGCTTTCCAGGGGGCGGTCGAAACCGGCCATGAGGCCTCCCGATCCCGATCAGGAGGTTACAGCCGACGGGGTCCTCCCTCCTGGATCGGACCTGAGAACGGGGAAAGGTCGATCCGTCTCGCGGCGCTTCGCCGAGACCCCTTCCGGCGTACGATTCGAGGGCGAGACGAGGCTGACACCGTGGTTGCAGCGACCGGCGCCCTGCCTGGCAGGCCACCCTTCAGGAAGGCATGAGCACGGTCCCGCCGCCGCACGTCCGCCTCTTCGACGCTCTCGAGAGGGAGTGGGAATCGCCTGCAACCCGGCGGGCGATCGGGGCCCTCCTCGTCGGCAGCTTCGTGGCGGTCCTGGCCGTCATCGAGCTCCAGAGGCTCGGTCTCCTTCCCGAGAGCCTCCGCCGCATTCCCGTCCGCCACTTCTACGCCGTCGACGTCGCCTTCACGCTCCTGCTCCTCCTCGAGGTCATCGCGCTCATCTTCAGCCTGAGCCATTCCTTCTCGGACTCCCTCGGCAAGCAGTTCGAGATCCTCTCCCTCATCCTCCTGCGCGAGACGTTCCACGGATTCAAGGAGTTCGGCGAGCCGATCCAGTGGGAGAACGTCAGGACGGGCCTGCTTCCGATGGCCTCCGACGCCTCCGGCGCCCTCGTCATCTTCGTCCTGCTCGGTGCCTTCTACCGCGCGCAACGCCACCGGCCGATCACGGCGGGCACCGGCGAGCAGCGCGACTTCGTGGCGACGAAGAAGCTCGTCGGCCTCCTCCTCTTCCTCGCCCTCGCCGTCATCGGCGCCGTCGACGCACACCGCGCCGTGTCGGAACTTCCCACGTTCTCGATCTTCGCGGCCTTCTACACCGTCCTCATCTTCAGCGACATCCTCGTCGTTCTCGTCTCGCTCCGCTGGTCGACGACGTACTCCGTCTTCTTTCGCAACTCGGGATTCACCGTGTCGACCGTCTTCATACGGCTCGCGCTCGCCGCGCCCCCTCCCTTCAACGCCGCCGTCGGCGTCGGCTCGGCTCTCTTCGCCCTCGGCATCACCCTGGCCTACAACCGATTCCTTCCGAGCCCCGCGCCGGTTTCGGGAGACGCCTCCACCGGGTGAGGCGCCGGATCGGAGCGGCCCGGAGCGAGAGACCCCGACCCCATGCGTCCTCGCTCGTCCAGCTCCGCGGCCGTGATCAGCCCCTCGCTCGTGCCGCGAAGGGTGCACGTGTGGCGGGCCGCGACCTGGCCCCGCCGGACCGACTCCTCGAGCGGCCGGTCCTCCAGCACGTAGCTCGTCAGGAAGCCGACGGCGAGTCCGTCTCCGGCTCCGTTGGTGTCCACGACAGGCCGGTCGTCGGGAACGGGAGGGAAGCGTCGCACCTGCCCGGCGACGCCGAGGGCACATCCGCGAGAGCCCATTCCGACCACAACGATCAGACCTGGTCGCCGTGTCCAGAGCTCGCCGACCAGGCGTTCCGGCTCGTGGTTCGCCGCCGAGCAGAAGACGATGTCGGCGGCCTCCACGAAGTCGCGCCGGTAGGGGTCCGCCGGGTCGACGACGTCCTGCAGGTCGCACGCCACCGTGAGCCCCAGCTCGCGGGCGAGCGGCAGCAGCAGCCGGGCCCAGTTCGGAAGGTTGACGTGGGCCAGGCGCGCGCCGTCCATCACGGCCCGGCAGAGGGACAGGTCGGCAGCGAGCCCCATGTGGCCCTTGCCGTCGTAGAAGTTCTTCCGACGCCCGTCGCGGTACATGAAGTTGACGCTGCGGGCGGTCCCCTGCGGGTCGACGAGGAGCGCGCGGGTGTCGACCCCGTCGCGGGCGAGCGTGGCGCGGACGAGGTCGCCGTCGTGGTCCGCGCCCACGTGCCCGATGATCGCGACCCGCCGCCCGAGGCGGGCGTAGCCGCGGCTCGCGTAGCCGCCGGCCTGTCCCACCGTGTCGAGGTTCTCGGTGAAGTTCGCCTCGACGCTCCAGTCGATCTCTTCGCCCCAGGGGTAGACGCACGTGTCGACGCCGACGTTGCCGACGACGACGACTTCCGCGGGGGGTGGGGTCCTGCTCATCCTCGCCTCTCGGTTCAGTGCAGGGGTCACATCAGCCGGGATGTTTCGTCGCCGTGGGCCTGGAGCCGCGCGAGGATCCCCGGGGGCTTCCTCGCCATGTCCGCCCACCCGAATATACGCGCCCGGGCGCGTGCCCCGGAGTGCGGTCGCTGAAAGCGCGAAGTGCCTGCACGCCCGGCCTTGCGAACCCCGGGCCGTCTGACGGAGAGTGAGCCATGCCCGAGCAGCAGACCGTTCTCCTCGTCGGCGGCACCGGACGCACGGGCCGGCGGGTGCTGCAGCAGCTCCTCGACCGCGGCGTCCGCGTTCGCGCCGTCGCGAGGGCGAGCAGCAGGCTGCCTCCCGACGTTGCGCGTCACCCGAACCTGACGGTGATCGAGGCCAGCCTGCTGTCGCTCCCCGAGGACGAGCTGTGTCGCCTCCTCGCCGGCTGCGGTGCGGTCGTCTCCTGTCTCGGCCACGTGCTCAGCCTCAGGGGGATCTTCGGACCGCCGCGCGACCTGGTGACGAGCGCCACGACACGCCTGTGCCGGGGGATCGAAGCGCTCCGGCCCCTGGCGCCTGTGAAGCTCGTCCTCATGAGCAGCGTCTCGGTGCATCGCCCGCGAGGTCTCGACACGCGCCGGACTGGATTCGAGAGGGCGTTTCTCCGGATGCTCTGCGGGGTGCTCCCTCCGGCCAGGGACAACCAGCAGGCCGCGGACTTCCTCCTCGAGACCATCGGGCCGGACAACACCTTCGTTCAGTGGACCGTGGTCCGGCCGGACTCGCTCCTCGAGGGCGAGGTCTCGGAGTACGCGTTGCACGAGGGCCTGGCAAACGGCCTCTTCGCGCCGGGCAGCACGAGCATGGCCAACGTCGCGCACTTCATCTGCGAGCTGGTGACGAACCCGAAGGTCTGGGCCGACTGGAGGTCCGGGCTGCCGGTGATCGTCAACGCGGCGGCGACGAGCGGGAAATCGCCGCGACCAGGCTGATCGGTAGGACTTCGCGGGGAGAAGGGCGAGCCTTCCGGTATCCGTCTACCGGGGCCCCGCGCTCCCCAGCGCGCCCTGACAGCTCACCCGCAAGGTGATCGGGGGCTGGCCAGGTGAGATCCGATCACGGCTCCTGCTCCAGAAGCCGCTCCCAGTTGACGATCAACGTGTACGGCGGCGGCCGCGCGTCCGGCACCGGCAGCACGAAGAGAAAGCGTTCCCCGTCCGGCGTGACGTCGAAGGTGTTCCCGGCGATGCTCAGCGTGGGGACCGGGAAGAGCCGCTCCGGCACGCCGAAGCGGGGCGCCTTCCCCGAAAGGTCCACGGGGAGCGCGGTCGCATGGGCCGAGTCGAAGGCCAGGTAGACGACTTCTCGCCCGCCTCGAATCCACCGGCTGTATACGGCCGAGTCCTCGGCGAACTGCCACCGGCCGCCGGTGTCGGGGAAGCGGGCCAGGAAGGTGCGCGAACCCTTGCCCTCGTTGGCGTCGAAGACCACCCAGCGGCCGTCGGGCGAGAACTGCCCGACGTCGCCGTTGCCGCGCGAGTCGGTGAAGCGCTCGGGCGCGCCCTCACCGGAGGCCGGAAGGGTCCAGAGTCCGGTGGCCAGCGTCCTCCCCGGCAACGAGCTGAACAGGACCCGGCTCCCGTCCGGAGACCAGTCCAGCGGGAAGAGGACCTCGTCGCGCGTCTCCGGGCGAAAGCGTCGCTCGGCCGTCGAGCCGTCGGCCGGCTTGACCCAGAGTCCGATTCCCTGCTCGGTGACGCGCGCGAAGAGAACCTGGGTGCCGTCGGAAGACCAGATCGCGCAGTAGTCGTCGGCCTCGCCGAAAGTCAGGCGGGTCGAGCTCCTGCGGGCCAGGTCGAAGACCTCGAGATGGGAGCGCGAGGTCGCCGGGTCGAACATCGAGACCAGGACCTGGGTGGCGTCCGGAGAGAGCTCGACACCGTCGTGGACCGCGGCGCCGCCGAGCCGTTCCCCACGGCGGCCGGTCCGGTCCAGCCAGACGAGCTCGTTGGCGTCCTGGCCGGCGCCGTGCTGGAGGGCGAGGACCCCTGCGGCCGCCGAGAAGACGCCGAGGCTGTACCTGCGGTCGAAGCGGACGTCACGAACGAGGATCGACACCGGACCGGAGAGCGTCTTCTTGTCCGGATCGAAGCGCTGGGCGCAGAGGTCGCCGTTGCGCATGAAGAGCAGCCTGCCGGAGGTGTAGGTCGCGTTGCTCGCGTGCGACAGGAGGCGGACCCGCTTTCCGGGGTCGTCGAGCGAGCCGACGAAAACTCCGTCCGAAGCGCGCATCCAGGCGGAAAGGCCGCGGGCCTCGAAGAGGAAGTGCCGGCCGTCGGGAAGGAACGACGGGAACCGGTGGGTCCCTTCCGACCGCCCGGCGTCGAGGACCGAGGCCGGCGCGGGAGGACCGCCACGCGCGGGGATCTGCAGCAGCGGTGCGTCGAACGATGGCGCGTAGACGATGATTCCGTTCGCGCCCCAGCTGCCGCCGCGCGCATCGCTCGCCGGCGCCAGGGCCAGCGGAGCCCCTTCCGCCGTGTCGAGGCGCAGCAGCTGCTCGCTGTTGAAGAACCCGAGGGAGCGGCTGTCCGGCGACCAGAACGGATACCGGGCTCCCTCCGAAGACGGGATCACGCGTGCTTTCCCCGAAGCCAGGGACTGGACGTAGAGCCGCGTCACGCCCGAGCCGTCGCGCGCCGTGAACGCCAGCTGGCTGCCGTCCGGAGACACCGCCACGGGTCCGGCGGCGTCGCCGACCGGCACCAGGTCGGTTCCTTCGGGCGCGAGGATTGCGGCACGAACGAGGGGGGGCCGCACCGGCGCCCTGCGGACGAGCCACCCTGCCGCCAGGCCCAGCGCCAGGGCGACGCCCGTGACGAGCGGCAGGCGCCACGATGAGCCGCGACGCGGGAGAGACAGCGGGGTCGATGGTTCGAGGGCGGGGTCGCCGGCACGGTTCATCGCCTCCAGGAGCTCGATCCGCGCATCCGCCATGTCGTGGAGGCGATCCTTCGGGTTGCGCTCGAGGCAGTGGCGGAGGAGCCGGCGGACCGAGGCGGGGGTCCCGGCGGGGAGCTTCGCGAGGTCGATCTCGTTCTTGAGGACGCCGGCGAGCGTGTCGCTGACCGTGTCGGCGGCGAACAGCGACCTCCCGGAGAGCATCTCGTGGAGGACGACGCCGAACGACCAGATGTCGGCACGCTTGTCGACGGCCTGGCCCCGCGCCTGCTCGGGCGACATGTAGGCCGCGGTGCCGAGGATGACGCCGATCTGCGTCCCCTGGGCGGCGGTCATCGTCGGCGAGTTCATGAGCGTCGGCGACCGCGCGAGGTCCGCGGCAGAGGCGCTTCTCGCGGGCGGGTCCATCGCCTTGGCGAGGCCGAAGTCGAGGACCTTGACCCTTCCGTCGGACGCGAGCTTCACGTTCGCGGGCTTGAGGTCGCGGTGGACGATCCCCTTCTCGTGCGCGGCCTCGAGCGCCTCGGCGATCTGCCGGGCGACGGCGAGGGCCTCATCGAGCGGGAGTGGGCCGCGCTTCAGCCGCTCGGCGAGGTCCTCGCCCTCGACGAGCTCCATGACGAGGGCGCGGACGCCGTTCGACTCCTCGAGGCCGTAGATCGAGGCGATGTTGGGGTGCTGGAGCTGGGCGAGGACCTGCGCCTCGCGCTCGAAGCGCCCGAGGCGGTCGGCGTCGGCGGCGAACGCCTCCGGGAGGACCTTGATCGCAACCTCGCGCTTCAGCTTCGAGTCCGTGGCTCGGTAGACGACGCCCATCCCGCCCTCGCCGAGCGGGCCTGTGATCTCGTAGGGGCCTATACGGGAACCGATGACGATCGTCATAGCGTGTCCCGCTGGGGGGTCCGGGGGGCGCCCGAAGGCAAGCCCCCCGGCGAGATGCCGAGGCGTGTTCCGGGCGAGAGGCTCATCGGGTGCTCCCCCTGCTCTTCAGTCCCGAGAACCAGTGGAGCACCAGCTCGATGCGCCGGATGGCCGGTTCCGGGTTGACCGGCTGGATGCGCAGGAAGCGGGTGCCGTCCCTCGTGATGCTGAAGCTCGTGTTCCCGTTGATCGTCCGGAAGAACCGTCCCTCGTGGACGACCCGCGGGAGGCTCGCGGAGAACGTCGCGTCTCTCGTCACGGAGACTCCCATCAGCCGGGTGCCGCTCTGGAAGAACAGCTCGCGGCCGTCCCGGGACCACAGGGGCTCCGTGCCGCCGTCGGCCGAGACGAGGCGTCGCTCGCCGGATCCCGTGAGGGGTGCGACGAAGACCTCCTGGCGCGACGAGACGATCGCCTCGTAGGCGACCCACCGGCCGTCGGGCGAGATCTGGGCGTCTCTGCCCGTGGCCGGCAGGGGGAAGAGGCGGCGCGGCGTGCGGTCGCCCTCGAGCGGCAGGACCCAGGCCCCGACGCCTCCCGGCTCCGCCGGTCCGTTCTGGTCGAACAGGAGGACGCGGCCGTCCGACGAGATCGACGAGGGCGTCTGGATCACGCCGGCCTTCGAGGTGAGGCGCTCCTCGTCGCCCGAGCCGTCGACCGGGATCCGGTAGAGGTTTCGCGTTCCCTGGCGCGTCCCCCGGTAGATCACGTGCGTGCCGTCGGGCGTCCAGAGGGGCGCCTGGCTGCTCCCGGTGGCCGGGCCGAGCGGCGTCAGCGTGCCGCGGGCGAAGTCGTAGATCCAGAGCCGGGTGGTGCCCTCCCGGATCTGCACCACGGCCCGGCCCCCGTCGGGCGAGATCGCCACGTTCTCGTAGGCGCGCTCGGGAAGGGGCAGGGGAGCGAGCGCGTTCGCCCGATCGACCCAGACCAGGCGCATGGCGGAGAGCCGCCCGCCACCGAGGTACGCGAGCGTCCCGTCGTCGGAGACGGCGTAGTTCCCGCAGCCCTCGTTCCCGATGCCGTCGTTGGGCTGCTCCGCGGCCGCCACCGGCACCGCACCCCCGAGGTCCTGCTGCGAAGGCCGCCACGGAACCGTGAAGAGCTGGCCGCGGTGCGCGTAGAGGAGGAGCCCGGGGCTCCCGGCGTACCGCGGGGCGTCGCCGCCCTTGACGAGCAGGTGGTGCTCCTTCGTCCCCAGCGTCTGCACCGCCACGTGGTGCTCGTCGTCGCCGGGTCCGGTCCACACCGAGTAGAGGAGGGTGTCGGTCCCCGCGACCCGGTGCGGCCAGCGATGGCTGATCTCGCCGGCAGCCGCGTTCACGTGCGTGACTTCGGTGGCGGTGCCGCCCCCCTCGGGCACTCGCCAGATGCCGCTGATGTTGGCCGGCGCGAAGTAGAGGTACCCGTCGTCGCCCCAGTCGCCGCCCCGGTGGGCCGTTGCCTCGGCGAGCTCCTGCATCGCCGCCCCGCCCACGGCGATCTTCCTCAGCTTCGATCCCGCGAAGAAGCCGATCCACCGCCCGTCGGGGGAGAAGAACGGCCCGTCGCCCCCCTCGGTGCCCTCGAGCGCCGTCGCCTCGAGCGCGTCCAGCGCGCGGACGAAGATCCGGTTCCTGCCGTCCTTGAGCCCGACGTAGGCAACGAGAGCCCCGTCGCGGGAGATCGCGATCGGGTTGAGCTGGCTCGAGCCCAGCTCGTGCCCCTCGGGAAGCGCGATGCTGACGCGAGCGATCCGTGCACCCGTCGGGGCACCGGGAGACACGAGTCCGCGCGTCAGGCCGAACGTGAGGACCGCGGCGGCGGCCGCGGTGGCGAGGACGACCAGCCACCTGCCACGCGCAACCCGATGGCCCGCGGCGCGCACCGGCGTCGGGGCGTCAACACGCGGCGTGCTCGTTTCCGCGAGAGCGATCCGCGCCTCGCCGACGTCGCGCATCCGGTTCTTCGGATCGCGCTCGAGGCAGCGGCGGAGCAGGGCGCGGACGTTCGCGGGCGTCTCGGGCGGGAGCGCGTCCCAGGCGATCGGCTCCCTCACGACGGAGGCGAGCACGTCGGTCACCGTCTCGCCCCGGAAGAGGCACTTCCCGGTCAGCATCTCCGAGAGAACGACTCCGAACGACCAGATGTCGGCTCGCTTGTCGACGGTCTGCCCCCGGGCCTGCTCGGGCGCCATGTAGGCCGCGGTGCCGAGAATGACGCCCATCTGCGTGCCGTGCGCGGCCGTCATCGTCGGCGAGTTCATGATCGTGGGCGAGCGGGCCAGGTCGGCCGCGGAGGCGGAGCCCCCAGGCGCGTCCAGCGCCTTGGCGAGGCCGAAGTCGAGGACCTTGACCTTCCCCTCCGGGGTGAGCTTGACGTTCCCGGGCTTGAGGTCGCGGTGGACGATTCCCTTCTCGTGCGCGGCTTCCAGGGCCTCGGCGATCTGCTTGGCGATTCCGAGCGCCTCGTCGACGGGCACTGGCCCGCGCTTCAGCCGCTCGGCGAGGTCTTCGCCCTCGACGAGCTCCAGGACGAGGGCGCGCACGCCGTGCGCCTCTTCGAGGCCGTAGATCGAGGCGATGTTCGGGTGCTGCAGCTGGGCCAGGACCTGCGCCTCGCGCTCGAAGCGGGCGAGACGGTCCGCGTCGGCGGCGAATGCCTCGGGAAGAACCTTGATGGCGACCTCGCGCTTCAGCTTGGAGTCGGTCGCGCGGTAGACCTCACCCATGCCGCCCTCGCCGAGCTTGCCGGTGATTTCGTAGCCGCCGAGGCGGGTTCCGATCATGCGAAGGAGGTCTCCGTCATGGCTTCGGAAGCTCCGCGTTCCAGTTGAGGACGAGGGTGACGACCGAGGCGTCGTTCGTGTCGATCGGCTCGGCGACGAGGAACCGCTTTCCGTCGGGGGTGACGTCGTACTGGCGCGCCGGAGCGAAGTTCCCCGGCATGTCGAAGAGGCGGCGTACCGCGCCGACCTCCAGCACCGGCTTGCCGCCGTCGACCTCGGCGGCGTAGAGGCTGCGTCCGTCGCGGTAGTAGACCTCGCGACTGTCTCCGCGCCAGGCGGGCGTGGTCCCCTCTCCCTGCGAGACCTGCCACTTGCGGCCGGGCACCGGGAAGCTCGTGACGTAGACCTCGTCGCGGCCGGTCTCGTTCGACTGGTAGGCGATCCAGCGCCCGTCGGGCGAGAGCGCGGCGCTGGTCTCGTTGAACTCTGCGGCGACGAGCGGGCTCGGGTCGCCCCCCGCGGCGGGCACGACGACGACGTCGGTGGGCGTGCTGCCGCCGAAGGCCGTGGCGACGATCCGCTCGCCGTCGTGCGACCAGCCGTTGGGCGCGAGGTCCCGGGGTCCGGCCGCCACCTTGCGCGGCGGCTGGGTGCCGGCGACCGGCGCGGTCCAGAGGGCGACGTTGCTCCCCTCGCGGGCCGAGCCGAAGGCGAGGGACTGGCCGTCGGGAGACCACTGCGGGGTCTGGTCGGCGGCCGGGTCGAACGTGAAACGGGAGCGCAGCCCGCGGCGGACGTCGTAGATCCAGATGTCCGGCGCGCCGCTCTCGGGATCGGGGATGTGGACCGCGACGCTGCGGCCGTCGGGAGAGATGCGGGGGTAGCGTTGCGGCGTGGGCTCGCCGAGTGTGCCGAGCTCCTTGCCCTCCCGGTCGCGCCAGACGAGCCTGACGTTCGACGTGCTCGAACCGGTCTGGTAGGCGAGCGAGCCTTCGGCAGAGACCGTGAAGACCCCGACGACCGCCCCGGGGAGCGTGAGGACACCTTCGACGATCGGCACGGCCTCGCCCGAGAGGCGGCGGGTGCCGGCGTCGAACGGCTGGGCCATCAGTGTCGAAGCGCGGACGAAGAGGAGCTTCCCGGATGCGTACTCGGCGTTCGAGTCCGCGGACAGGAGAGTCACGGCCGGACCGCCCGAGAGAGAGCCGATCCGGATCTCGGCGCCCTTGGACTTGCGTGCGACGAAGAGGAAGTGCTCGCCGTCGGGGAGGAAGCGCGGGTGCCGGTGGCTCGAATCCCCCGACTCCTTGACGAGCGTCGTGAGGGGCTTCGCCTCGCCGCCGGCCGCCGGGACCACCATGACCGGGCCCGTCGCGGAAGGAGCGAAGACGACGAGGTCGCGCGGGCTCCAGGAGCCCCCCTTGCCGAGATCGGCCCTCGCCAGCGTCACCGGCGGGCCACCCGCGAGCGCGATCTTTCTGAGCTGGCTGTCGGTGAAGAAGCCGATCTGCTTCGAGTCGGGCGACCAGAAGGGGTAGTGGGCGTTCTCCGTCGCCGGCAGCTCCCGAGCCTCGAGCGCGTCGACGGCGCGGACCCAGAGCGCGCGGCGGCCGTCGGCTCCCCGGAGGGTGAATGCGATGTGCCGGCCGTCGGGGGAGAGGGCGATCGGGCCCGGCCGCGTGCTCTCGAGGTAGAAGGCCGCCTTGGCCGGCGGCAGGATGGAGGCGCGGACGACCTTCGGCGGGGCCGGCTTCTCGAACGCGATGAACCCTCCGAGGGCAATCGTTGAGAGCGCCAGCACCGCGAGGCCGGCGCGCAGCGGCCAGAGCCGCTGCGCCGGCGCGGCGGCGACGGCGGGCCCGATGGGCCCGGCCGACCGCGGCATCTCGTCGCCGGTCGTCCCGGCGAGGACCTCGTCGATGACGATGCGGGCGTCGGAGGCGTGGTGCAGCCGGCTCTTCGGCTTGCGCGCGAGGCAGCGACGCAGGAGGCGGCGGATCTCCGGCGGCGTCCCTTCGGGCAGCGCGGTGAAGTCGATCTCCCGCGTGAGCACCGCGGCGAGCGTATCGGGCACCGTCTCGGCGGCGAAGACCATCCGCCGCGTCAGCATCTCGTAGAGGACGACGCCGAAGGACCAGAGGTCCGCGCGCCGGTCGATGGCGGTTCCGCGAGCCTGCTCGGGCGCCATGTAAGCGGCGGTCCCGAGAATCATCCCCTGCACCGTCGCGCCGAGCGTCAACGTCGGCGATTGGGCGAGCTTCGAGGAGGGGCCCGAGGCGGACCCGACCGGGTCCATCGCCTTGGCCAGGCCGAAGTCCAGGACCTTGACCTTCCCCTCCACCGGGGCCTTGATGTTCTGGGGCTTGAGGTCGCGGTGGACGATCCCCTTCTCGTGCGCCTCTTCGAGCGCCTCCAGGATCTGGCGCGCGATCGTGAGGCTCTCCTCGAGGGAGAGCGGACCGGCTTCGAGCCTCTCGGCGAGCGTCGGACCTTCGACCAGCTCCAGCACCAGCGCCCGCGTTCCGTCCGACTCCTCGAGCCCGTAGATCGAGGCGATGTTGGGATGCTGGAGCTGCGCGAGGAGCTGGGCTTCTCGCTCGAAACGCGCGAGGCGTTCCGGATCGGCGGTGAACTCCGCCGGAAGCACCTTGATCGCGACCTCGCGCTTCAGCTTCGTGTCGGTGGCGCGCCAGACCTCGC
>CAZNSS010000018.1:0-16684 GCA_964575465.1 uncultured Holophagales bacterium
ACGGCGTACCGCCGTCGATCGACCTCTGCTTCGACGTCCGGTTCCTCGCGAACCCCCACTTCGTTCCCGAGCTCCGGCCTCGAACCGGACGCGATCCGGACGTCGCCCGGTTCATCGAGGAGGGGAGCGCCACGGGCCCGTTCTACGCACGCCTCCACGACTTCCTCCTCTTCTGCCTCCCCAACTACCGCCGCGAGAACCGCGCCTACCTCACGATCGGCGTCGGGTGCACCGGGGGCCGCCACCGTTCCGTCTACATCGCCGAGCGCCTCGGACGGGACCTCGCGGTCGCCGGATACCCGGTCCGCATCTCGCATCGCGACGACAACCGAGAAGGACCATGAAGAACGCCGACGGCCCCGTCCCCGACGCCGCGTCCCGCGTCGGCCTCCTCCTCCTCTCCCACGGTCCCCTCGCAGACGCGCTGAGGGAGACGGTGGAGGTGCTCGAGCCCGCTCCGGGCGAAGCGCTCGGCGCCTTGTCCCTCGCCTGGGACGAGGCCCCGGAGAGCGCCAGCGAGCGTCTCCAGAAGGCGATCTCCGCTGCGGACCGCGGAAGGGGAGTCGTCCTCCTGACCGACATGTTCGGCGGGACGCCTTCGAACCTCGCCCTCGCCTTCCTGCAGAAGGGGCGGATCGAGATCGTGACGGGCGTGAACCTGCCGATGGTCGTGAAGGCGCGAGCCCTCGCCCGCGAGGGGAAGGACCCGTCTGAGATGGCCCGGACGCTCGTCGAGAAGGGGAGGCGCTCGATCGTCGCCGCGGGCGAGCTGATGGAGACGGAGAAGCGGTCGGCGTGATCGAGAAGACGGTCGTCCTGAAGAACCGGCTGGGGCTCCATGCGCGAGCGGCCGCGAAGCTCGTCCACACGGCGGCGCACTACTCGGCGCGCATCACCCTCTCGAAGGACGGGGAGGACGTGGACGGGAAGAGCATCCTCGGTCTTCTCCTGCTCGCCGCCGGCAAGGGAACCCCGATCCTCGTGAGGACGGACGGAGTGGACGAGGCCGAGGCGATGACGGCCCTGACGGACCTCGTCGACAGGCGGTTCGACGAGTCGGAGTAGCCTTCCCGGAGGCTACAATCGGCCTCCATGAAGCGGTCCCTCTCGCTCACCGGGATCCCCGTGTCTCCGGGCATCGCCGTCGGTCGGGCCGTCGTCTGGATCGGCCGTCCCGATTCGACACCCCGTCGGGAGCTCGACGTCGAGGAGGTGCCTGCCGAGCTCGAAAGGCTGCGTCTCGCCGTCGAGTCCGGGATCCGCGAGATCGGCGAGATGGCCGCGCAGGTCGAAGTTCGCCTCGGCAAGGAGTACGCCGCGATCTTCCAGGCGCACGCCCTCTTCCTCCGGGACCCCTCCTTCCTCGGGCCGATCGAGAAGAAGATCCGGGCCGAGAGAGTGAACGCCGAGTGGGCCGTCGAGGTCGTCGCCGAAGCGCTCGCGGCCCGTCTCCGAGACCTCCCCGACAAGGACCTCGCGCTTCGGGCGTCCGACCTGGACGACGTCGCCAGCATCCTGAAGAGGAGTCTCGGGGAAGGGGGAGCGGCCGTGGACCGGCTGGCTTCCCTCACGAGTGACTCGTGCGTCCTCGTCGCCGACGAGCTGACGCCGTCCGACGCCGTCCGTATCCCCCGCGACAAGGTCGTCGCCTTCGTAACGGAACGGGGAGGCAAGACGTCGCACGCGGCGATCCTCGCCCGTTCCTTCGGCCTTCCCGCTGTCGTCGCGGTGCCGAGGCTGCTCGCCTCCGTCGGGGACGGTGACCGCCTGATCGTGGACGGCCGCGAAGGGGTCATCTGGCGGGAGCCGTCCGAGGACGTCCTCTCCCTCTTCCGCGAGCGGCAGGGTCGAGAGGCGACCCGGGAGATCTCCCTCAAGCAGAGGAGCCTCTCCGGCTTCGCAAGGACGCGGGACGGGGAGGACGTCGCCATCAGGGCGAACATCGAGCTTGCCCGCGAGGTACCCGACGTCTTCGAGTACGGTGCCGACGGCGTCGGACTCTTCCGGTCCGAGTTCCTCTATCTGTCGGGCGAGGGCGTGGAGTTTCCCGACGAGGCGACGCAGGCCGCGATCTATCGGCAGGTCGTCTCCCAGCTCGCGCCGCATCCCGTCGTCATCCGGACCTACGACCTGGGGGGGAAGAAGGGCGCGCGGCACCTCTCGGGGGTCGAGGAGAACCCCGTCCTCGGCTTGCGAGGCGTCCGCCTCTGCTTCAGCCACCCGGAAATGTTCCGGACCCAGCTTCGGGCCCTTCTCTCGGTTGCCACCGAAGGCGACCTCCGGATCCTCGTCCCGATGGTGGCCGGGGTCGAGGAGGTCCGTCGGATCCGTACTTTCGTGGAAGAGGCCCGGGAGGAGCTGGCCGAGCGCGGCGTCCCGGTTCCCGACCACGTCCCGATCGGCGCCATGATCGAAGTCCCGTCGGCGGCCATTACTGCGGACCTGATCGCCCCGGAGGTGGACTTTCTCTCACTCGGCACGAACGACCTCGTCCAGTACACGCTCGCGGCCGACAGGGCGAACGAGGCGGTATCGGAGATCTTCCGGCCGCATCACCCGGCGATCCTCAGGCTCGTGGCGAAAGTCCATGATGCGGCGCGGGCAGCGGGCAAGCCCCTGTCGGTATGCGGTGAGATGGCCGCCGATCCGCCTCTTTTCCTCCTCCTCCTCGGCCTCGGGATCCGGGAGTTCTCGATGGGCCCCCGGTCGGTGCCGCTCCTGAAGGACGTGGCGCGCTGTGCTTCGGCCGCCGACGCCGCGAGAATGGCGCGCGCCGCGCTTTCCCTCTCTACGCCCGACGACGTCGCCGCCCTTCTGACACGTGAGGCCGAGGCGATCCTGAGCGGAGACCCGGAGACCCGGGCGGCGGTGAACGCATGAAGACGAGCGATCTCGTCGTACCGAAGCCGTGGGGGAGCGAGCGCATCTTCGCCGCGAACGGGCGATACGCGGGAAAGCTGATCGCGATCCGTGCCGGCGAGACCCTGTCGTACCAGTACCACCGCGTCAAGGAAGAGACCATTCACGTCCTCACCGGGATCCTCGGGATGGAAACCGAGACCGCCGGTGAGCGGGTCGTTCTCGCCCTCGGGCCGGGCGAGACCTTTCACGTTTCCCCCGGGACCCGCCACCGGATGTTCGCGGAAGGAGGGGACGTCCTCGTCGTCGAGGTCTCCAGTCCGGAGCTGGACGACGTCGTCCGCCTCGAAGACCGGTACGGCCGGGAAGGAACCAGTACGCCATGAGCTTCCGAACCATTGCCGGCACCGTCGCCGCCACGTGCCTCGTGGTCCTGACCGCCCCCGGCTCGACGGACACGCCGAGCCCGACTCCGGCGCCGACCTCCAGGGCGGCTCGCAAACTCGGCGGGGGGAGCTTCGGCCTGCCACCCGGGCCGACCCCCACGGCCGGAGCCGCCGATTTCGGGCTCGCAGGTGCCGCAAGAAAGACGTATGTCGAGACACCGGTCCCGGGCGAGAAGCCCTCACACGGAATCGTGATCACGAACGAGTCCCTCAGGCAGGGAGAGCCGACTCCTGCGGGCGCCTCGATCACGATCACGGGTAAGCGCGGAGCCAAGCCGGTCGTGAAGAAGCCTCCGGCCCCGAAAGCGACGCCGCAGCCGATCCCTGAGTACCGCGATGCGAGTGGCAGGTCCGAGGCCGACTGGAGGGCACGAGCGTCCCAGGCCCGAGAACGGATCGACAGGTCGGGAGCGGACGTCGTGGCGGCCCAGGCCGAGGTTCGGCGGCTCGAGAACGACTTCTACGCCTGGAGCGACGGGAACTACCGGGATCGGGTCATTCGACCCGCCTGGGACCAGGCCAAGGAGCGCCTGAAGGCGCTCGAGGCGGAAGTGGACAGCGCGAAGGCCGCCATGGCGGACCTCGAGGACGAGGCCAGGAAGAGCGGGACGCCGCCAGGATGGCTCCGCTGAGCGTCGAAGGGACGAATCCCTGCGGCTCGAGTGTCGAGGAGCCGGCTCGACCGACGGTCTTCGTGGAGACCTGGGGCTGCCAGATGAACGAGCTCGACAGCCGGCGCTTCGTCGGGCTGATGCTGCGCGAAGGCTACCGGGAGGCCTCCTCGGCCGACGAAGCCGACCTCGTTCTCCTGAACACCTGCTCCGTCCGCGACAAAGCCGAACAGAAGGTCTACGACTACCTTGGCCGGATGGCCGCCCGAAAGCGACTGCGCCCGGGCCTCCTCCTCGGGGTCTGCGGTTGTGTGGCCCAGCAGGAGGGAGAGGAGATCCTCCGGCGTGCACCCGCCGTCGATTTCGTTCTCGGCACGGGTCGTATCGAACTCCTTCCCGCTGTCGTGAAGCGGGCGACGAGCGAAGGCGACCGGCCGATCGAAATCGGGTTCGACCAGGACGAAGTCGCGTACACGCCGGGTGCAGTGGCCCGTACCGTCGCCCATCGCGCCTCGATCACCGTGATCGAGGGGTGCAACAAGAACTGCACGTTCTGCGTGGTTCCGATGACCCGCGGACGGGAACGGAACCGCCGCCTCGTGGAGGTCGTCGACGAGTGCCGGCGTCTCCTCCAGTCGGGTGTCGTCGAGATCGAGCTGCTCGGGCAGACCGTGAACGCGTACTGCGACCCGGTCACGGGCGATCGCCTCCCCGCGCTCCTCAGGGCGCTCTCAACGCTCCCTGGCCTTCGTCGACTCCGATTCGTGACGTCCCACCCGAAGAACTTCGACGACGACCTGATCGCCGCGATGGCCGAGAGCCCCGTCGTCTGTCCGGCGCTCCACCTCCCCTTTCAGTCAGGGAGCGACCGGATTCTCCGCCGGATGAAACGGCAGTACACCCGGGCCGAGTACCTCGACCTCGTCGGACGGCTCCGGACGGCGATACCCGGAATCGCGCTGTCGACCGACATCATCGTCGGATTCCCCGGAGAGACGGAACACGAGTTCGGCGAGACGGTCACGATGCTGGAGGAAGTCCGCTTCGCTGCGATTTTCGCCTTCACGTATTCGCCCAGGCCGCTTACGGCGGCGGCTCGCTGGGAGCAGGATGTCCCCATGCTCGCGGCCCAGGAACGGCTCGCCCGATTGGACAGCCACCAGCAGGCGCTGCAGCTCGCCGCCAACGAGGGGATGGTGGGGAAGGTCCTCGAGGTTCTCGTGGAAGGGAGCGACAAGACCGGCCGGAGGGTCTCGGGGCGGTCGCCTCACAACCATCTCGTCCACGTTGACGGGATTCCAGGGACTCCTCCCGGGACGTTCGTCCGCGCGGTCGTCGAGAAGGGCCTCGCGAACTCCCTCCTCGCCAGTCCGCTGCGGGTCGGGCCGACCCCAGCGGAGCACGGCACGGACATCGCGTCTTGAATCGCGTCGGTTGCGTCCCCAGAATCGAAACAGAAGGGGAGCCGTCGTGACAGTCAGGATGGAGGTCAAGGCGTTGATCGTCGATCCGATCGCGAACATGCCCGTCGTCATCCTGCGAGACACCGAGGACAAGAGCTTCCTCCCCATCTGGGTGGGAGTCTTCGAGGCGAACGCCATCGCCCTGCAGCTCGAGGGAATCCAGACCCCACGACCGTTGACGCACGACTTACTGAAGGAGACGATCGTGAGCCTGGGCGCGATCGTCGACCGGATCGTCATAACGAAGCTCGTCGAGAACACGTTCTATGCCGAGATCCACCTCGAGGTCGGCGGACGTGCCCTGGTCGTCGACAGCCGTCCATCGGACGCGATCGCCCTCGCGCTGAGGACGTCTTCCCCCGTGTTCGTCGAGGAGTCCGTTCTCGAGAAGAGCAGGGCCCAGGATGATTCCGCCGAGGCCCAGGGTCACGAACGGCTCCGGAAGTGGTTCGAGGAGGCGGATCCGGAGTCGCTCGGCAAGTACCGGATGTAAGAGCTCCACGCCACGGAGCGGACGCGCAGTCGGACGGGCGCGGCAAGCCTCTCGGCGGACAGCACTTCCAAGTGACCTTGAGAACGGGCGCGCCAGCCCGTATCCTCGCCGTCTCCCATGATCATCGCGATCACGAACCAGAAGGGCGGGGTGGGCAAGACGACGACCGCTATCAACGTCGCCGCCGCCCTCGCCCAGAAAAAACTCCGTACGCTTCTCGTCGACCTCGATCCGCAGGGCAATTCGACGATGTCCTACCTCGACCGCCGCTCGATCGGCTGTTCGATGTATGACGTCCTCGTTGACCCTGAAGTCACCGTCTCATCCGTCATCCGGGAGACGAACTTTCCAGGCTTGTCCGTCGCGCCCGCGAAGATCTCGCTCGCGAAGGTCGAGTCGAAGCTCATAGGCGAGATCGACGGCCACTACCGCCTGAAGGACAAGATGGCGGAGGTAGCATCGTCCTACGATGCCATCTTGATCGACACCCCGCCGACCCTCGGGATGATCACGGTGAATGCGATGGTGGCCTCGAGCCATATTCTCATCCCGATTCAGTCGTCCTATTTCGCCCTGGAAGGGACCGACGACCTTCTCGAAACAATAGAGAAGATCAAGAGCCGGCCCAATCCGAACCTCCAGATCCTCGGCGTCGTCATCACGCTTCACGACCGGAGAACGGTCCTCGGACGGGACATCCAGAAACAGATCGACGCCGTCTTTCAGGGGAAGATCTTCAGAACGACGATCTCGAAATCGGTCCGACTCGAGGAGTCGCCGGCGTACCGGGAATCGATCTTTACTTTCGCGCCGAGATCCACCGGCGCCTCCGAGTACTACAGCCTGACCGAGGAGATCCTCGCCCGTGTCTAAGCGTCGCGGCCTCCCCGAGACTTCCCGCATGCGCCACGACCCGCACTTCGTCGACCAGCTCTTCAGCGGCGAAGAAATCTCCATCGGGCGGCGGATCGCGATGAACCTCATCGAAGCGAATCCGGATCAGCCGAGAAACATCCTGGGCGACCTGTCCGACCTCAGGTCTTCAATCGAGGCGAAGGGCGTGCTCGAGCCAATCCTCGTTCGACCCCGCGAGGGCGGACGATTCACGATCATTTCCGGCGAGAGGCGGTTCCGCGCCGCCATGGAGGCCGGGCTCAGCGATATCCCCTGCATCGTCCTCGACGTGAGTGACGCAGAAGTCGTCGAGATCGCCCTCATCGAGAACCTCCAGAGGAAGGATCTCAGCCCGCTCGAAGAGGCGGATGGGTACCTGACATTGCAGGACAGGCACGGGTACACACACGAACAGATCGGACGAGCGGTAGGGAAGTCGAGAGTCACCATCACCGAAACTCTCTCGCTGGCCCGACTCCCGCTTCGAGTAAAGGATGAATGTCGGCGTGCCGACATTCGATCGAAGTCGTTCCTCCTCGAGGTGGGCCGGCTCCCGACGGAACCTGCGATGCTCGAGGCGATTGCTGCTTTCGAAACCGGTGAGGGAGTCGGCCGGGATTCCGTGAGATCTGCTCGTCGCGAAGGGGACTCGACGGATGGACCTCGTTTCCGGAATCTCCGGAAAGCCTACGAGCTGAACTTCCAGCCTACGAACGCGCCCTACGCCGTCAGCCTCGTGTTCCGCGGAAATGCGACCGATCGGAGCGAGATCCTCCAGACGCTGAAGGAGCTCATCCGGAAGATCGATACCGGCGAAGTGGACCTGGAAGAGCATGGGAGATTCCTGAAGTCCGGTCCGACCCGGAACGGAAAGGATCCCGGCGCCGCTGCTCCCGAGATCTCTGAAGACTGATCGGGCGCTCCGAAGGCCGACGACCCGCTTTCGATTTGTTCGGGACTCCAACGCCGGGAGAGCCGCGGTCGGAGACAGCCTCTTCGTTCTACGCCTCTTGCTGAGCGAAGCGCCTCATCCGTGGGAGAGGGCTCCTGACTATCGCAGGCTGGCCGGCCTGCCAACGACACCCCTTCCGAAACTTTTCTGGTTTCGCGTCGGCAAATATTAACATAATATTTCTTATCGGACGCTACGCCGCCCGCACGAAGCTCGCTCCGCCAATCGGTACGCAGCTAGAATGCGCAAGCCACGACTCACCGCTGGATCCCGATTCCCGAGCGGGAATGCCAATGAGACTGACCGAACGCTACGCCCTCCGCGAGATCCTCGCCCCGACCGTCGTGGCGTTTGCGATCTACACGGGCTTCATGCTGATCCGGGGCCTCGTGCAGTTCAGCGACCTCCTCGTTCAGAGCTCCCGACCGCTCGTGGACACGGGTCTCGTCATCGCCTTCTCGACACCACACATCGTGGTCCTGACCCTCCCGATCGCCTTCCTCCTGGGAATCCTCGTCGGAGTGGGACGCCTCAGCCAGGATTCCGAGCTCGTCGCCCTGCGCGCTGCCGGGATCGACCTCTTCACGCTCTACAGGCCCATTGCGGTACTCGCAGTTCTCTTTGCGGTCATCACCGGGACCGTCATGACGATCGTCGTCCCGCGGACCAACCGGATCCTCTACGGGATGAAGCTCCAGCTATCGACGTTCGCGATCGCCCAGCGAATTCAGCCGGGCGTCTTCAGCCCGGAGTTCGGCGGACGAAGGATCTACGTCGAGCGGGCTTCGACCGATCGACGTAGCCTCGAGGGCCTGATCGTTTCCGACAACTCGAGCCCACAGGACGGCGAGCGCCTGACGATCGCCCGGCGCGGCGCGCTCGAGCTGGAGGAGGCCGAAGGGCGGCTCTGGCTGAGGCTCGAAGATGCCGTTACCCACCACACGACCCCGGACGCCCGTGGCTACGACCGCGCGGGCTACCGCACGCAGAGAGTTCTTCTGGACGACACGAATCCCCGGGATCGTTTCGCCAAGACTCGACCCGACAAGCAGTTACGCGAGATGACCCTGGACGAGCTCCTCGCCCGGGCGCGGACTACGAAAGACGTCATCCTGGCGCGGCTGTCGTGGGTCGAGATCCACAAGAAATTCTCGTTCCCCGCCGCCTGCCTCGTATTCGGCCTGGTCGGACTGCCCCTCGGCGTCGTCAACCGCCGGGGCGGTCGCGCGGCAGGCTTCGCGGTGTCGACGGCGATAGTCCTCGTTTACTACATCCTCTACGCCACGGGAGAGGCCAGGGCCGTCAAGGGCACGCTGTCGCCACTCGTCGCGATGTGGCTGCCGAACCTTCTCCTCGTCGGACTCGGCCTCTTCGCCATCAGCCGGATCCGCCGCGACCGGACCCTGTTCGAAGGACGGGCCACGGGCCTGGTCCAGGAGATCCTCGCGCGATCTCTCCCCCGCCGCTCCCCCCGGACGGACGAATCCGCCTCCTCCGGGCGATCTCGCGGAGGTCCGCGGACGATGGTGACGAGGGCCTGGCTGGTCGACCGATACGTCGCCGGGAGGTTCCTGCAGCTCTTCGTCCTCGTGCTCGCCTCGATCCTCGCTCTCTACGTCGTCATCGAGTACCTCGAGATCTCGAACGACATCGCCCGGGTTCGTCCGCCGCTCACGGCCATCCTCGGCTACTTCCAGGCCAAGCTGGCTCCCATCCTCGTCGACGTCGTACCCCTGGCGTTCGCGGCCGCTGCCCTCATCGCCGCGGCGGGCCTCGTCCGCTCCTCGGAGTCGACGGCGCTCCTTTCGCACGGGATCTCGCTGCTCCGGTCGGCCGCTTCGATCCTCCTCCTGGGGGTCGTCGCGGGAGCGGCGCTCTTCCTCTTCGCCGAGGAGGTCGTTCCGAAATCGGCCGCCGAAGCGGAGCGCCTTCGGAACGTCCTCCTCGGGAAGCCCCCGGCTGCCGCCTCCGACGCCTGGCGCTCTTTCCTTCGCGGCGAGTCCGGACGCTTCTACTCGGCCGAGACGTGGGATCCCAGATCGTCGTCGGTCACGGGCGTCACGGTCTTCCAGGTCGACCCGGCGACGTTCCAGCTCCTTCGGAAGTCGTACGGGGCCAGCGGCACGATCGTCCCAGGCAAGGGCATCGTCCTGAGCGAAAGCTGGACGCGGACATTCGACGCCAACGGCGCCTCGCTGTTTCTGAAACAGGCGGGAACCACCCTCATCGAGGCGCCCGAGGCGGCGCGTACCTTCCTCGCCGGCCGGGCGGACCCGCGGCAGATGAACAGCTTCGAGCTCGCACGCTTCATCCGGTTGAGGCGGAAGGCGGGCGCCGACGTCTCCGCGATATCGACAGGGCTCTACCAGAAGAGCTCGGTGACCCTGGCTCCCCTGCTCCTGACCCTCGTCGGTCTCCCCTTCGCGTTCCGGTACGGCAAGAAGGGGGCGGTGGCCGGGATCGGGATCGCACTCCTTCTCGGGCTGGCCTACCTCGTCCTCGGGGCCGCCCTCATCAAGGGCGGAGAAGCAGGCTCCCTCCCGCCGCTGATCGCGGCGTGGGGAGCCAACCTCTTCTTCGCCCTCGGTGCCGGTTGGGGACTGCTCGGTATCCGGACCTGAGAGGCTAGGCTTTCGCCGGAACGGCCAGGCCGGCGGCGAGGGCCAGCGCTTCGGCAACGTCGGTCCGCTCCCAGGTGAACTCGGGGAGGTTCCGGCCGAAGTGACCGTAGGAGGCCGTCTTCCGGTAGATCGGACGCTTCAGGTCGAGCGACTCGATGATCCCCTTCGGGGTGAGCTGGAAATGATCGCGCACGAGCGTCGGGAGGGTCGCCGGATCGACCTTCTCCGTGCCGAAAGTCTCGACGAAGATCGAGACGGGGTCGGCGACGCCGATGGCGTAGGCGAGCTGGACCTCGACCCTGTCGGCGAGTCCGGCCGCGACGATGTTCTTCGCGATGTAGCGCGCCATGTAGGAGGCGGACCGGTCGACCTTCGTCGGGTCCTTCCCGGAGAACGCTCCGCCGCCGTGACGGCCCATGCCGCCGTAAGTGTCGACGATGATCTTCCGGCCGGTCAGCCCCGTGTCGCCCTGCGGCCCGCCGATGACGAAACGGCCCGTCGGATTGATGTGGTACTTCGTCCGGTCGTCGAGGAGGGCGGCGGGGACGACCCGCTTGATGACCTCTTCGCGAATCGCTTCGCGGAGCTCGAGGGTCGGGACGGTCTCGGCGTGCTGCGTGGAGACGACGACGGCATCGACCCGGACGGGGCGGCTCCCCTCGTACTCCACGGTCACCTGGCTTTTCCCGTCGGGCCGGAGCCACTCGAGGTCGTGGGACTTCCGGGCCTCGGCGAGACGCATCGTCAGGCGGTGCGCCAGGGTGATCGGTAGCGGCATCAGCTCCTCGGTCTCCCGGACGGCGAAGCCGAACATGAGCCCCTGGTCCCCCGCGCCGCCAGGGTCGACGCCCATGGCGATGTCGGGCGACTGCTTGTCGATCGACGAGAGGACGGCGCAGGTCTGGTAGTCGAAGCCGTACTTGGCGCGGGTGTACCCGACGTCCCGGATCGTCGCCCGGACGACCTGAGGGATGTCGACGTACGTCTTCGTCGTGATCTCGCCGGCTATGAAGGCGGTCCCGGTCGTGACGAGCGTCTCGCAAGCGACCCGGCCGTCCGGGTCATCGGCGAGGATCGCGTCGAGGATCCCGTCGGAGATCTGGTCGGCGATCTTGTCGGGATGGCCTTCGGTGACCGACTCGGACGTGAAGAGCGTACGCGGAAGCGCCATGTCTCGGTATCTCCCTGAATCGCCCCTGTCTGAGAGGCGCTGAACTTTTCAGTCTATGGGTCGCCCGCGGCCGGGTCAATGTCGTCCTCGAGAGCTTGTCCGCGGGAGCTCTCGGCCGCTGGAGCGTCGGAGAGTGCACCGGTACTCCGGTAGATGAAGAGCACCGTCGTTCCATACCGTCGTGGGTCGGCCTCGACCGGCGCGCCGGGCCAGGGGTCTTTCCCGCTTCCCCGCTCCACGACGAAGATCCCGCCGGGAGCCACGGCGCGCCAGAGCCCTGCAAGCTCGCTCTCGACCGGGTCGGCCCAGGGAGGGTCGAAGAAGACGAGGTCGAAACCGGTCGGACGATCCCGCCAGATATACGTCGCGACCGTCCGGACGAGGATCGTCGCGCGGCTCGCGAGCCGGGTGGCCTCGACGTTGGACTCGAGTACGCGGGCCACGCGCCGGTCCGCCTCGACGAATACGGCCTCCCGGGCTCCGCGCGAGAGGGCCTCGAAGCCCAGCGCGCCCGAACCCGCCGCGGCGTCGAGGACTCGGGCTCCTCGAACCTGATCACCGAGGATGCTGAAGAGAGCTTCCCGGGCCCTTTCCGTCGTCGGCCGCACTCCGGGCCCGATCGCGAGTCGACGACCCCGCAGCTCCCCGGCGACGATCCGGATCAACGCGCCGGGTCCTTCCCCTCGTCGCTCGAGGGGTCGTAGAAGAGCCTCGGGATCTCGTCGCGGAGGACGACCAGCCGCTGAAGTGTTCGCTCCACCTCGAGCATCTCGAGGCTTCGAACGAACATGTCGTCGCGGACGATGCGATAACGCTTGCGGTCCGCCCGGCGGGTCAGCACGTCCCCCGTCTTGAGGGCCGACGGATCCCAGAGGTCGTCCTGCGACACCGTCGATTCGTCGAATCGGTCCAGGAGACCCTCGAGGGCTCCGCGGGCCCGGCCCAGGACGAGAGGGACCTGCGCGAGCTCGTCGAACCAGAAGACGCGAGGCTCCTCGTCCGGTCGGCCCACCTCGATGCGGAAGCGGCGGGGCGGCCCGCGGCGCAGGGCATCGACGGTGAACTGCGACAGGTCCAGCGTCAGCGTTTCGGCGCAGACCCTCCGGACGAAGTCGACCTCGTCCGTCGTGAGGACCTTCTTCTTGAGGATCTGGACGCCGAGGTAGGTCTTCACCAGCGCGAGGGTCCCGTCCCGGTAGACCGAGAGCCGCTCTTTCCCCTGACCCTGCTCGATCTCGAACGAGGCGACGAGGGTCTTGTCGTCGGGTCGGGCCGGCGCAGCCTCCGCGGGTCCCGCCCCGGAGGTGACGGTCGCCTGCGGGGACGGCACGGGCGTGGGCGGGGCGAGGCGGGGCCCGTCCGAGGACTGCAGGACGGCGAGGACGACGAACGCCAGGAACCCCGTCAACGAAGACACCCCGTCGCGCGCCGCAGGGCGCGGGGGAAGGTGAGCCGGGTCGCAATTCGGTCGCGGAGGCTGGGCGGGGACGACCCGAGGAGAGCCGTCCAGGCGGCTTCCGGCCCCGGCGCGTCGCCAAGAGAGGTCAACGCCTCGGCGCCGACGCCCCATCCCGCGACGATCGCGGACGGAACCGCGAGGTGCGCCAGCAGCTCCATCGCCACGGCCCGATTCTCCTCCGAGAGGACCTCCTGAAGTGCGCGCCGGAGGCGGTCGCCCGAGATCCTGCCGAAAGCCCCGCTCGCGACGCTTCGCTGCATTGCAGCACCGAATCCCTCGTCGAGATCGAAGCCGAGCCGGGCCGCGTAGCGGGCCGCGCGAAAGACCCGCGTCGGATCGTCCGCGAGGGAGCCTTCGTGAAGCAGGCGTATCCGTCGCAAGGCGAGGTCAGCCTCTCCGCCGAACGGGTCGAGGAGAGCGCCCTCGACGCCGTCCGGCCCCAGCTGAAGAGCCATGGCATGAATGGAGAAATCGCGCCGGGCGAGGTCCTTGCCGATCGGAACGCCAGCGCTCACGACCGGGAGCGCCCCGGGATGCGGGTAGGTCTCCTCGCGAGTCACCGCCAGGTCGAAGCGCTCCCCTTCCGCCGTCCGGAGCCGCGCCGTCCCGAACCGGGCGTGGCGCGCCTCGCAGGTCCAGCCACGGTCCTCGAGCGCGGAGACGAGCGTCGCGGCGGCGCGGACGGCCCCTTCGAGCGCGATGTCGTGATCGAGCGGTTCCCGGCCGAGGAGCACGTCCCGGACGGCGCCGCCGACGAGATACGGCACCGACCCGGCGGCGCCCGCCTCCCGCGAGAGAGTCGCGAGACGCCCCGGGAGGCGGAGCCCGAGGGAACTCCTCACGCGTGCGGGTAGAGGTAGCGGACCGAGCCCGGACCGAGGAGCCGTTCGAGTCCCCGGGTCAGCTCGGGTGTCGGGCGCACCGCCAGCCGGCCCGCGGTCCGAACGGTGACATCCCAGTGGCCCCCGCGGCGAACCTGGAGCGAAACCGGGACGGAGCCCGGCGAAGTTTCCAGGACCTCGCGAACGGAAGCGAGGGTCTCGTCGAGGGTTCCCGGGACGGGAACCGCGAGGCGAACCTCGCAGGCCGCGGCCTCCCGCATCCCCTCGAGCGCCTGGATCTCCCGCGCGATCACCTCCACCGGCACGATCCCGCCCTCCCCCTCGGCCGGCTCCGGCGCTCCCGGCGCCGACGAGGATCGGACGACGCCCGAGACGAGGATCGGCCGGCCCTCCGCCAGCGACGGGCCGACGCGCTCGAGGAGCGAGGCGAAGATCGTGACCGGGACGGAGCCGGTCAGGTCCTCGAGGATTCCCTTCGCCATCATCTTCCCCTCGTTCTGCCCCTTCTTGATCTGCGTCTTCTTGAGCGAGGCGAGGAGCGCGACGATCTTCACGTTCTGGTCGACCTTCTCGGCGACGTGCTCGACGGTGACGTCCCCGAAGAGGCCGATCTCCTCCTCGAACCGGGCGAGCGGGTGGCCGGTGATGTAGAAGCCGAGCGTCTCCTTCTCGTAGCGGATCCGTTCGTCCGCCGACCAGTCGGGGAGGTCACCGAACCGGTCCGCGTGGTCCTGGGCCTCCTCGTCGCCGAAGAGACCGCCCTGGCCGGAATCGCGCGACTTCCTCTCGGCCGCGGCGACCTCCATCGCCGTGTCGACGCCGGCGGTCAGCGAGGCGCGCGTCTTCCCGAGGGAATCGAAGGAGCCGGAGCGGATCAGGGCCTCCAGGACCTTCCGGTTGTTCAGCCGGAGATCGACGCGGCAGCAGAAGTCGGTGAGCGAGGTGAACGGCCCGTCCGCAGCCCGCGCCTGCAGAACGTTGTTCACCGCCCCCTCGCCGATGCCCTTCACCGCGCCGAGGCCGAAACGGATCGCCTCCCCGTCGGGTGCGAACGAGAGCTGGGACGAGTTCACGTCCGGCGGGAGGATCGGGATCTTCATCTCCCGGCAGGCGTTGACGTACTTGACGACGTCCTCGGACTTCCCCGACGCCGCCGTCAGCGTCGCCGCCATGAAGTCGACCGGGTAGTGGACCTTCATCCAGGCGGTCCGGTAGGCGAGGAGCGCGTAGACGACGGAGTGCGACTTGTTGAATCCGTAGCGGCCGAAGGGAAGGATGAGCTCCCAGAGCTCCTCGGCCTTCTTCTTCGGGACGCCGTTCGCGACCGACTTCTTGACGAACTTCTCCCCCTGCTCCTTGAGAAGCGCCTCGTCCTTCTTCCCGATCGCCTTCCGCAGCTTGTCGGCCTCTCCCGGCGTGTAGCCGGCGACCGCGCGCGCCGCCAGCATGACCTGCTCCTGGTAGACGAGGACGCCGTGCGTCTCCTTCAGGAGCTCCTCGAGCTGCGGGAGCGGGTACTCGAACTTCTTCCCGCGCCGCCTCTCGATGTAGACCTCGACGGTGCCGGCATCGAGCGCTCCCGGGCGATAGAGGGCGTTCAGAGCCGCGAGATCGCTGAAGACGCTCGGCTGGACGCGCCGGAGGAGGTCGCGCATACCCGACGACTCGAACTGGAAGATCCCGTCCGTGCGGCCTTCCGAGAAGAGCCGGAAGACGTCCGGGTCGTTCAGCGGGATCGTCGCGAGGTCCACCACACGCCCCGTCCGGGCCTGGACCGACTTCGCCGCGTCGTCGAGGATCGTCAGCGTGATGAGGCCGAGGAAGTCCATCTTCAGGAGTCCCATCCTGTCGACGGACTTCATCTCGAACTGGGTCGTGATCTCGTCGTTGTTGTTCTTGTAGAGCGGCAGGTACTCGACGAGCGGCCGCGGTGCGATGAGGACTCCGGCGGCGTGGACGCCCGCGTGCCGCGAGACCCCCTCGAGCCGCTCGGCGAGGTCGAAGAGGCGGCGGTACGACTCGTTCCCCGCGAGCGTGTCGGCGAGCTCCTTCACGCCGTGACGCGCCTCGGCGAGGGTCGTCGGCTTCCCCGGGTTCGCCGGGATCATCGAGCAGAGCTTGTTCACCTCGGCGAGCGGCACGTCGAGGGCGCGCCCCACGTCCCGGATGACGGCCCGTGCCTTCATCGAGTTGAACGTGATGATCTGGCCGACGTTCTCCTTGCCGTACTTCCTCCGGACATACTCGATGACCTCGCCGCGCCGGCGCTCGCAGAGGTCGACGTCGATGTCGGGCATCGAGATGCGGTCGGGGTTCAGGAACCTCTCGAAGAGCAGGTCGTACCGGAGCGGGTCGACGTCGGTGATCCCGAGGGTCCACGCGACGAGCGAGCCCGCCGCGCTGCCCCGGCCGGGCCCGACGGGGATCCCGCTGTCCTTTGCGTACTTGATGAAGTCCCAGACGATGAGGAAGTACGCCGAGAGACCCATCTTCTTGATGACGGAGAGCTCCCAGGCCAGCCGCTCGTGGTAGTCCTTGCGGGGGTGCTTCGTCCGGCCGGCGTCGAGGAACTGCGCGATCGGCGCGAGCCGGGCCTCGAGGCCCTCGCCCGCGAGCTTCTCGAGGTACTCGTCGGGCCCGCCCGCCTCCTCGGGCAGGGGGAAGGTCGGGAGCTTCAGGCTCGTGTCGACGATGACCTGCGGGGCGACGCGGTCGGCGATGGCGACGGTGTTCTTCACCGCCTCGAGCGACCACGACCTGAACGCCTCCCTCATCTCCCCGGGGTTCTTGACGTAGAACTCCGAGTTGTAGAACTTCATCCGCCGGGTGTCCTGGACCGTCTTCCCCATGCCGATGCAGAGGAGGACGTCCTG
>CAZNSS010000019.1:0-16346 GCA_964575465.1 uncultured Holophagales bacterium
GGGGTATCTCGAGAGCGTCAACTTCCGCGAGGGCGACTACGTCAAGGAAGGGGACCTCCTCTACACCATCGACCCGAAGCCGCTCGAAGCGACGGTGGCCCAGGCGAAGGCGAACGTCGCCACGGCGCAGGCCAAGCTGGTGCAGGCGCAGCAGGACGTCGACCGGCTGAGGCCCCTCGCCGAGCAGCAGGCGGTGAGCCGGCGCGACTACGACAATTCGGTCTCGACGAGGGACGCGGCGAAGGCCCAGCTCGACGCCGCGAAGGCCGCACTCGATTCCGCCCAGCTCAACCTCGGCTACACGAGGATCTCGGCGCCCCTCTCCGGGCTCGCGGACCTTAGCAAGGTGAAGCCGGGGAACCTCGTCGGGCGTGGCGAGTCGACGCTCCTCACCACGATCTCCATCATCGACCCGATCTACTTCACGGCGAACCTGAACGAGGCGGACTACCTGCGCCTCGCCGCCCAGCACCCGAAGGGTCCCGCACCGGAGGGGCAGCGGCGGCCGGTCGACCTCGTCCTGGCGGACGGCACGATGTACGCGGAAAAGGGCCGCCTCGACGCGATCCAGCGGTCGATCGACCCGAAGACCGGGACGCTCGCGGCTCGCCTCGTCTTCCCGAACCCGACGCGCATCCTCCGCCCGGGGCAGTACGGCCGGATCCAGTTCGTCATCGACACCCTGAAGGGGGCCGTCTGCGTCCCGCAGAAAGCCGTCGCCGAGCTGCAGGGGGTGCAGCAAGTGGTCGTCGTCGGCGCGGACAAGAAGGCGGAGATCCGCACCGTCAAGGTGGGGCCCCGCTATGGCGAGCTGTGGGCCATCCTGGAAGGGCTGAAGGCGGGCGAGTCGGTCGTCGTCGAGGGGCTCCAGAAGGTGAAGCCGGGCGCCGAGGTTTCGCCGAAGCCGGTCGAGGCCGCCCCGGCCGCGGCTCAGGCCGCGGAGGCGCCGGCGGCGCCCCACGCGGGGAAGTAGCCGATGTCGAAGTTCTTCATAAACCGGCCGATCGTGGCGATGGTCATCTCCATCGTCATGGTCATCATGGGGGCCGTCGCCCTCCAGGGCCTTCCGATCGCCCAGTACCCCGAGATCACCCCTCCCCTCGTCCAGGTGACGACCACGTTCACGGGCGCGAGCGCGGTCGACGTGGAGCAGGCCGTCGCGACGCCGATCGAGCAGCAGGTCAACGGCGTCGACAACATGCTCTACGTCAAGTCGACGAACGCCAACGACGGGACCCTGAAGACCGAGGTCTCGTTCGAGGTCGGGTCCGACCTCGACATGTCGAACGTCCTCGTCCAGAACCGGGTCTCGCAGGCGAACGCGACGCTGCCCCAGTCCGTCAAGGAATACGGCGTCACGGTCAAGAAGTCGCTGTCGTTCCCGCTCGTCCTCGTCTCGCTCACGTCGCCGAAGGGGACCTGGGACAGCGTCTTCATGTCGAACTACGCGGCGATCAACATCATCGACCGCATCAAGCGGATCAAGGGCGTCGGCGACACGATGCTCTTCGGGGGCTCGGACTATTCGATGAGGGTCTGGGTCCGGCCCGACCGCCTCGCCGCGCTCGGCCTGACCGTCGTCGACCTGAAGAACGCGATCAAGGCCCAGAACACGCTGAGCCCGGCGGGCCAGATCGGCGGCGAGCCGTCGCCGAAGGGGACGATGTTCACGTACACCGTGAACACGAAGGGGCGGCTGAAGAGCGCCGAGGAGTTCGGCGAGATCATCGTCCGCTCGAACGCCGACGGCTCGCAGGTGCGCCTGAAGGACGTCGCCCGGGTCGAGCTCGGGTCGCTCCTCTACAACCAGACGGGACGGCTCAACGGCAAGCCGTCGGCGATCATCGGCGTCTACCAGGCCCCGGGGTCGAACGCCATCGCCGTCAAGGAAGCCGTCGTGAAGACGGTGGACGACCTCGCCGGGACTTTCCCGAAGGACCTCACCTGGACGCTCTCCCTCGACACGACGGCGGCGATCTCGGAAGGGATCACCGAGATCGTCCACACCCTCTTCGAGGCCGTCCTCCTCGTCATCCTCGTCGTCTTCGTCTTCCTGCAGAACTGGCGGGCGACCCTCATCCCGCTCCTCACCGTCCCGGTCTCGCTCATCGCGACGTTCGCCGTCTTCCCGATCCTCGGCTTCTCGGTGAACGTCCTCTCGCTGCTGGGCCTCGTCCTGGCGATCGGCATCGTCGTCGACGACGCGATCGTCGTCGTCGAGGCGGTCATGCACCACATCGAGCACGGAATGACTCCCAAGGAGGCGACCGTCAAGGCGATGGAGGAGGTCTCCGGACCGGTCGTCGCCATCGCGCTGATCCTGACCGCCGTCTTCGTCCCGGTCGCCTTCATGGGCGGCATCACGGGGCGCCTCTACCAGCAGTTCGCGGTCACCATCGCGATCTCGGTCTGCTTCTCGGCGTTCAACGCGCTGACGCTCAGCCCGGCGCTCGCGGCGATGCTGCTCAAGCCCAAGGGGGAGCAGAAGTCGTTCCTCGACCCCTTCTACGGCTGGTTCAACCGGGTCTTCGGCCGGTTCACCGACGGCTACATCTCGTTCACGTCGATCCTGATCCGCAAGACGGTGAGGAGCCTGATCTTCATCGGGATCATCGTCGCCCTGACCGGCGGACTCCTGAAGAGCGTCCCGACGGGGTTCCTCCCGGACGAGGACAACGGCTACTTCATGGTGAACTGCCTCCTGCCCGACGCCGCGTCGATCGAGCGGACGGACGCCGTCCTGAAGAAGGTCGAGAAGATCATCCAGGCGAGCCCGGCCGTCGAGAGCGCCACCACGGTCGTCGGCTTCAGCCTCCTCACAGGGGCCATGGGCCCGAACTCGGGCTTCGTGTTCGTAAAAGCGAAGCCCTGGGAGGATCGCAAGGACGTCCGGGAGAGAGCCGACATCGCCATGAAGCTCCTGAACCTCGAGTTCTACAAGCAGGTGCCCGAGGCCCAGGTCTTCGCCTTCGCCCCGCCGCCGATCCCGGGGCTCGGGAGCGGCTCGGGCTTCACGTTCATGCTCCAGGACAAGGGGGGGCGTTCGCCGCAGGAGCTCCAGGAGATGGCCCAGAAGTTCGTGGCCGCCGCGCAGAAGCGGCCCGAGATCGGGCGCATCTCCACCCTCTACCGGGCGTCGGTCCCGCAGATCTTCGCCGACGTCGACCGGGACAAGTGCCTGAAGCTCGGCGTCTCCATCAGCGACGTCAACGGCACGCTCGCGGCGCTCCTCGGGAGCCGGTACGTCAACGACTTCAACCGCTTCGGCCGCGTCTACAAGGTCTTCATGCAGGCCGAGCCGCAGTTCCGGGTGTCGCCCGAGGCGCTCGGGCTCTTCTTCGTGAGAACCCAGGACGGCAAGATGGTGCCGCTCTCGACCCTGGTGCGGACCCGGGAGATCGCGGGCCCCGACTTCACCGTCCGGTTCAACCTCTACCGGGCCGCGGAGCTCACGGGCGTCGCGGCCGCGGGCTACAGCTCCGACCAGGCGCTGACGGCCCTGGAGGAGGTGGCAAAGGAAGTGCTCACCTCCGGCTGGGGCTACGACTGGTCGAACATGTCGTACCAGGAAAAGAAGGCTGCCGGCACGGGCGCCACCGTCTTCCTCTTCGCGATGATCTTCGTCTTCCTGATCCTGGCGGCGCAGTACGAGAGCTGGTCCCTCCCGTTCAGCGTCCTCCTCGGGACCCCGTTCGCCGCGTTCGGCGCCTTCGCGGGCCTCTGGGTCTGCCGGGCGATCCTGCCGAGCGTCTTCGGCCAGAGCTACGTGAACAACGTCTTCGCCCAGATCGGGCTCGTCATGCTCATCGGCCTGGCGGCCAAGAACGCGATCCTCATCGTGGAGTTCGCGAAGATGAAGCACGAGGAGGGGATGGGGATCGTCGAGGCGGCGCTCGACGCGGCGAAGCTGCGATTCCGGCCGATCCTGATGACGGCCTTCGCCTTCATCCTCGGCACCCTCCCGCTCGTGAGGGCCTCGGGCGCCGGGGCGGAGTCGCGGAAGGTGATGGGCATGTCGGTCTTCGCGGGAATGCTCATCGCGACGATTCTCGCGGTCCTCCTCATCCCGGTCCTCTTCGCTCTCGTCGAGAGGCTGGGGGGCAAGAAGAAGCACGACCCGGGCGACGCCACGGCGGTCCTCGAGACGGCGCCGGCGAACGTTCACGGGGGAGGGCACTGAGATGAGGCGCGCACGCTGGACGACGCTGGCCGTCGCGACCTCGCTGCTGGCCGCCTGCACGGTCGGACCGGACTACAAGCGGCCGGAGATGGCCGTCCCGGAGAACCACCGCGGGCTGGAAGGCCCGGCCGCCGAGGCCTCGCTCGCCGACGTGCCGTGGTGGGACGCCGTCATGGGCGACGAAGTCCTCAAGGGCCTCATCGTCGAGGCGATCCAGAAGAACCAGGACCTCCGCGTCGCAACGGCACGGGTCGAGGAGTACCGGGCGCTTGCCGGCATCGCCAGGGCCGATTACTTCCCGCAGATCGGGTACGACGCCTCGGCGTCGCGGCAGAAGCAGCCGATCCCGGGGACCGGACAGGTCCCGACCTACAACACGTTGGCGGTGGGTGCAGGCGTTTCGTGGGAGATCGACCTGTGGGGGCGGATCCGGCGGTCGAACGAGTCTTCGCTGAACCAGCTGCTGGCGACGGCCGAAGCGCGCCGGGGCGTGTACCTGTCGCTGGTCACGGGCGTGGCGCAGGCGTATCTGGAACTGAGGGAGCTGGACCTGGAGCTGGAGATCGCCGAGCGGACGCTGGAGAGCCGGAAGGGCTCGTTCGACCTCGTGACGAAGAAGCTCCTCGGTGGGATCTCGAACAGGCTGGAGTCGTCGCAGGCCGAGTCGGCGCTGGCACAGACGGAGGCCGTGATCCCGCAGCTCAGGCAGGGGATCTTCGCCAAGGAGAACCAGCTGGCGCTCCTGCTGGGGCGTTCGCCGGGCTCGGTCCCGCGGGGGCGGAGCCTGGTGGAGACGAAGTCGCCGGCCGTGCCGGCGGGGCTGCCGTCGGCGCTGCTGACGCGGCGGCCGGACGTGAGGCAGGCCGAGTACACGCTGGCGGCGGCGAACGCGCAGGTGGGCGTGGCCGAGGCGCTGCAGTTTCCGCAGCTGTCGCTGACGGGCGCGGCGGGGTACAGCAGCGCGCAGCTGTCGGACGTGCTGACGGCCGAGTCGTTCCTGTGGAACCTCGGGGCGGGGCTGACGGGGCCGATCTTCCAGGGGGGACGGCTGAAGAGGAACGTGGAAGCGTCCCGGGCGCGCTGGGAGCAGGCGAAGGCGCAGTACGAGAAGGCCGCGCTCACGGCGTTCGGCGACGTGGCCAACGCGCTGGAGGCGTACCGGCGGACGCAGGAGTCGCGGGTGGCGCAGGAGCGGAACGTGGCGGCGCTCCGGGAAGCCGAGAAGACGGCGCTGGCACGATACGACGGGGGCGTGTCGGCGTACCTCGACGTCCTCGACGCGCAGCGGCAGCTCTTCAGCGGGGAGAACGCGCTGGCGCAGGTGACCCGCGACCAGCGGCTCGCCGTCGTGAACCTCTACAAGGCCCTCGGCGGCGGGTGGAACAACCCCGAGCTGCCGCCGGCGGAGCCGATCCCCGCGGCCGCGGCGAAGGCGGACTGAGGTGGCGGAAATGAACAGGCGCTCGATCGCACTCCCCGTCGCTCTCCTCGCTCTCCCCGCGCTCCTCGCCGTCTCTGTCTCCACCGGCTGCGGGAAGAAGGAAGTGGCGCCCCCGCCGCCGCCGGAGGTCCTCGTCGCCCAGGCCGTCCAGCGGGACGTTCCCGTCGCGCTGGAGGTCGTCGGCCAGACCGCCGGCTCGAAGGACGTGGAGATCCGCGCCCGCGTCCCGGGCTACCTCGAGACGGTCGACTTCCAGGAGGGCGCCTTCGTGAAGGCGGGCGACCTCCTCTACACGATCGACCCGAAGGAGTACCAGGCGAAGGTGGCGCAGGCGGCGGCGAACGTCGCCACGAGGCAGGCGCAGCTCGTCCAGGCCGAGCAGGAAGTCGGCCGGATGAAGCCGCTGGCCGAGCAGAAGGCCGTCAGCCAGCGCGACTACGACAACGCGGTCACGGGCCGGGACGCGGCGAAGGCCCAGGTCGACGCGGCGGTGGCCGCCCTGGACGCCGCCCGCCTCAACCTCGGGTACACGCGGATCACGGCGCCGGTCGCGGGCCTCGTCGACATGACGAAGGTCAAGCCCGGCAACCTCGTCGGCAAGGGTGAGTCGACGCTCCTGACCACGATCTCCGTCATCGACCCGATCTACTGCTCGGGTAACGTCGGCGAGGCCGACTATCTCCGGCTCGCCGCGCGGATCCTCGCCGCGAAGGGAACCGCGAAGAAGCAGCCCGTCGAGCTCGTCCTTGCGACCGGCGACGTCTACCCGGAGAAGGGTCACGTCGACGCGGTCCAGCGCGCCATCGACCCGACGACCGGCACGTTGTCGGTCCGGCTCGTCTTTCCGAACCCGACGCGCCTCCTCAGGCCCGGCCAGTACGTGCGCCTCCGCTTCATCGTCGACGTCCTCAAAGGCGCCGTCTGCGTTCCGGGGAAGGCGGTGAGCGAGCTCCAGGGCGTCCAGCAGGTCGTCGTCGTGGGGGCCGACAGGAAGGCCGAAATCCGGACGGTGAGAACGGGCCCGCGGGACGGGGACTTCTGGACCATCCTCGACGGGCTGAAATCCGGCGAGACCGTCGTCGTCGAGGGTCTCGAGAAGGTCCGTCCCGGCGCCACGGTCTCCGCGAAGCCGGCCCCCGCCGCGACAGGGGCCGTCGCGGGCCAGGCGCCTCCCGCGGAGAGCTGAGCGATGTCGAGCTTCTTCGTGAGGCGGCCGATCGTGGCGATCGTCATCTCGATCGTCATGGTCATCGTGGGAGGTGTGGCCCTGATGGGCCTGCCGATCTCCCAGTTCCCCGACATCACGCCCCCGCTCGTGCAGATCACCACGATGTTCACGGGCGCGAGCGCCGTCGACGTGGAATCCGCGGTGGCGACGCCGATCGAGCAGAAGGTCAACGGCGTCGACAACATGCTCTACGTCAAGTCGACGAACAGCAACGACGGAACGCTCGCGATCGAGGTCTCGTTCGAGGTCGGCTCGAACCTCGACATGGGAAACGTCCTGGTCCAGAACCGGGTCTCGCAGGCCGCCGCAGGGCTGCCCGCCTCGGTCACCAGCTACGGCGTCACGGTCAAGAAGTCGCTCGCGTTCCCCCTCGTTCTCGTCGCGCTCACGTCGCCGAAGGGGACGTGGGACAGCGTCTTCATGTCGAACTACGCGGCGATCAACATCAACGACCAGCTGAAGCGGATCAAGGGGGTCGGAGACGTCACGCTCTACGGCGGCTCGGGCGACTACTCGATGCGGATCTGGGTCCGCCCGGACCGCCTCGCCTCGCTCGGCCTGACGGTCGGGGACCTGACGAACGCGATCTCCTCCCAGAACACCCTCAGCCCCGCGGGCCAGATCGGCGGCCAGCCCGCCGAGAAGGGCACGCAGTTCACCTACACGATGAGGACGCAGTCGCGCCTCCTGAACGCCGAGGAGTTCGGGAACATCATCGTCCGCTCCAACGAGGACGGCTCGCAGGTCCTCCTGAAGGACGTCGCCCGGATCGAGCTCGGCCTCCTCCGCTACAACTCCACGGGACGGCTCACCGGCAAGCCGGCGGCCGTCGTCGCGGTCTACCAGTCCCCGGGGTCGAACGCCCTCGACGTCCGCAAGCAGGTCGAGGCGACGATGAAGGCGCTCGCCACCACCTTCCCGCAGGACCTCTCCTGGTCGATGCCGCTCGACACGACCGAGGCGATCTCGGAGGGGATCAGCGAGATCGTCCACACCCTCTTCGAGGCCGTTCTCCTCGTCATCCTCGTCGTCTTCGTCTTCCTGCAGAACTGGCGGGCGACCCTCATCCCGCTCCTCACCGTCCCGGTCTCGCTCATCGCGACGTTCGCCGTCTTCCCGATCCTCGGCTTCTCGGTGAACGTCCTCTCGCTGCTGGGCCTCGTCCTGGCGATCGGCATCGTCGTCGACGACGCGATCGTCGTCGTCGAGGCGGTCATGCACCACATCGAGCACGGAATGACTCCCAAGGAGGCGACCGTCAAGGCGATGGAGGAGGTCTCCGGACCGGTCGTCGCCATCGCGCTGATCCTGACCGCCGTCTTCGTCCCGGTCGCCTTCATGGGCGGCATCACGGGGCGCCTCTACCAGCAGTTCGCGGTCACCATCGCGATCTCGGTCTGCTTCTCGGCGTTCAACGCGCTGACGCTCAGCCCGGCGCTCGCGGCGATGCTCCTGAAGCCCAAGGGGGAGCAGAAGTCGTTCCTCGACCCCTTCTACAACTGGTTCAACCGGGTCTTCGGCCGGTTCACCGACGGCTACATCTCCTTCACGTCGATCCTGATCCGGAAGACGGTGAGGAGCATGATCTTCATCGGGATCGTCATCGCCCTGACCGGCGGGCTCGTGAAGAGCCTGCCGACGGGGTTCCTGCCGGACGAGGACAACGGCTACTTCATGATCAACGTCCAGCTCCCCGACGCCGCGTCGCTGGAGCGGACGGACGCCATCCTGAAGAAGGTCGAGAAGATCGTTCTCGCGAGCCCGGCGGTCGAGGGGATGACCACGGTGTCGGGAATCAGCCTCCTCACCGGCTCGGCGGCCCCGAACACCGGCTTCATCTTCGTCAAGGCGAAGCCCTGGAAGGAACGCAAGGATGTGAAGGAGCGCGCCGACGTCGTGATGCGCGACCTGAACGTCGCGTTCGACCGGCAGGTCCCCGAGGCGCAGGTCCTCGCGTTCGCCCCGCCCCCGATCCCGGGGCTCGGGAGCGGATCGGGCTTCACCTTCATGCTGCAGGACACGATCGGACGCTCCCCCCGCGAGCTCGACGAGATGACGCGGAAGTTCCTCGCGGCCGCGCAGAAGCGGCCCGAGATCGGCCGCATTTCCTCGGTCTACCGCTCGACCGTCCCGCAGCTCTACGCGAACGTCGACGCGGAGAAGGCCCTCAAGCTGGGGGTCGACGTCCAGGACGTCAACGACGCCCTCGGCGCCCTGCTCGGCAGCGCCTACATCAACGACTTCAACAGGTTCGGGCGCGTCTACAAGGTCTACCTGCAGGCCGAGCCGGAGTACCGGGCCTCGCCGAAGGTCCTCGGCCTCTTCTTCGTGAGGTCGAAGGACGGGCAGATGGTCCCGCTCGACACGATCGTGACCATGCGGGAGATGACCGGGCCCGACTTCACGGTCCGCTTCAACCTCTTCCGGGCCGCGGAGATCTCGGGTGTGCCGGCCGCGGGCTACAGCTCGGACCAGGCGCTCAACGCCCTCGAGGAGGTGGCGAAGGAGGTCCTGCCGGCGGGCTGGGGCTACGACTGGTCGAACATGTCGTACCAGGAAAAGATGGCTGCCGGCACCGGTGCAACCGTGTTCCTCTTCGCGATGGTCTTCGTCTTCCTGATCCTGGCGGCGCAGTACGAGAGCTGGTCCCTGCCGTTCAGCGTCCTCCTCGGGACGCCGTTCGCCGCCTTCGGCGCCTTCGCGGGCCTCTGGGTCTGCCGCCACCTCATGCCGTCCGTCTTCGGCCAGAGCTACGTGAACAACGTCTTCGCGCAGATCGGGCTCGTCATGCTCATCGGCCTGGCGGCCAAGAACGCGATCCTCATCGTGGAGTTCGCGAAGATGAAGCACGAGGAGGGGATGGGGATCGTCGAGGCGGCGCTCGACGCGGCGAAGCTGCGATTCCGGCCGATCCTGATGACGGCCTTCGCCTTCATCCTCGGCACGCTTCCGCTCGTGAGGGCGTCCGGTGCCGGGGCCGAGTCGCGGAAGGTGATGGGAATGTCGGTCTTCGCGGGAATGCTCATCGCGACGATGCTGGCTGTCCTTCTCATCCCGGTCCTCTTCGTCCTCGTGGAGAAGCTCGGAACGAAGAAAAAGACCGGCTCGGAGGAGAAGACCGCTGCGCTTCAGACGGCACCGGCGAACGCGCCCGGGGGAGGGCACTGAGATGAGGCGCGCGTGCTGGACGACGGTCGCCCTGGCAGCCTCTGTCCTGGCCGGCTGCACGATGGGGCCGGAGTACAAGCGGCCGGAGATGGCCGTGCCGGAGAACCACCGCGGGCTGGAGGGCGCGGCCGCCGAAGCCTCGCTCGCCGACGTGCCGTGGTGGGACGCCGTCATGGGCGACGAGGTACTCGAGGGCCTCATCGTCGAGGCGATTCAGAAGAACCAGGACCTCCGCGTGGCGACGGCGCGGGTGGAGGAGTACCGGGCGCTGGCTGGCATCGCCAGGGCCGACTACTACCCGTGGGTGGGCTACGACGCCACGGCCTCGCGGCAGAAGCAGCCGATCCCGGGGACCGGGCAGGTCCCGACCTACAACACGTTTGCGGTGGGTGCAGGCGTCTCGTGGGAGATCGACCTGTGGGGGCGGATCCGGCGGTCGAACGAGTCGGCGCTGAACCAGCTGCTGGCGACGAGCGAAGCTCGGCGGGGCGTGTACCTGTCGCTGGTGACGGGAGTGGCGCAGGCGTACCTGGAACTGAGGGAGCTGGACCTGGAGCTGGAGATCGCCGAGCGGACGCTGGAGAGCCGGAAGGGCTCGTTCGACCTCGTGACGAAGAAGCTCCTCGGTGGGATCTCGAACAGGCTGGAGTCGTCGCAGGCCGAGTCGGCGCTGGCACAGACGGAGGCCGTGATCCCGCAGCTCAGGCAGGGGATCTTCGCCAAGGAGAACCAGCTGGCGCTCCTGCTGGGGCGTTCGCCGGGCTCGGTCCCGCGGGGGCGGAGCCTGGTGGAGACGAAGTCGCCGGCCGTGCCGGCGGGGCTGCCGTCGGCGCTGCTGACGCGGCGGCCGGACGTGAGGCAGGCCGAGTACACGCTGGCGGCGGCGAACGCGCAGGTGGGCGTGGCCGAGGCGCTGCAGTTTCCGCAGCTGTCGCTGACGGGCGCGGCGGGGTACAGCAGCGCGCAGCTGTCGGACGTGCTGACGGCCGAGTCGTTCCTGTGGAACCTCGGGGCGGGGCTGACGGGGCCGATCTTCCAGGGGGGACGGCTGAAGAGGAACGTGGAAGCGTCCCGGGCGCGCTGGGAGCAGGCGAAGGCGCAGTACGAGAAGGCCGCGCTCACGGCGTTCGGCGACGTGGCCAACGCGCTGGAGGCGTACCGGCGGACGCAGGAGTCGCGGGTGGCGCAGGAGCGGAACGTGGCGGCGCTCCGGGAAGCCGAGAAGACGGCGCTGGCACGATACGACGGGGGCGTGTCGGCGTACCTCGACGTCCTCGACGCGCAGCGGCAGCTCTTCAGCGGGGAGAACGCGCTGGCGCAGGTGACCCGCGACCAGCGGCTCGCCGTCGTGAACCTCTACAAGGCCCTCGGCGGCGGGTGGAACGACCCCGAGCTGCCGCCCGAAGGACAGGTCCCCGCAGAGCCGAAGGCGAACTGACGGCAAGTTCCTTCGGCATCGCCCTCTGCGGGCGGTGCCAGACTGGAGTGCGTGACGATGCCGCCCGAGGGCTCCCTGAACGGTCGTGCGAGGTCGTCTCTCGAGAACGACGAGACCATCGCCAAGAGCGATCAGGAGCGTCCTCCCGTACCTCGAGCCCAGCCGCCCCGGGCGGCCACGCCCCCGGCCACGCGCTACGAGCTGCGCGACCGCCTCGGCTCCGGCGGCATGGGCATCGTCTCGACGGCCTTCGACCGGCAGCTTCGGCGCGAGGTCGCCGTCAAGGTCCTCCGCCCCGAGCTCCTCGCGGACGCCGTCGCGCGCGGGCAGTTCACGGAGGAGGCGGTCATCCTGGCGGGCCTCGACCACCCGGGCGCGGTCCCCGTCTACGAGGCGGGGAGCCTCGAGGACGGGTCGCCGTTCTGCGCCATGAAGAGAGTCCGCGGGGTGACGCTCCGCGACGTCCTCTTCGAGCGGACGCCGGACTCGCTCCAGAGCCGCGAGGACCTGGCGCACCTCGTCGACGTCTTCGAGCGCGTCTGCCAGACCGTCGCGGCGGCTCACGGCCGTGGAATCGTCCACCGCGACCTGAAACCCGACAACGTGATGGTCGACGACCTCGGCGCCGTCTACGTCATGGACTGGGGTCTCGCCTTCTCGGTGCACTCCCCGGCGGGGAGCTCGAACGTCTCCGCGCCTTCCCCCGGAGAGATCGCCGGGACCCCGGGCTACATGGCGCCCGAGCAGGCCCGGGGACGGGCCGACGAGATCGGCCCTCGGAGCGACGTCTTCGCCCTCGGAACGATCCTCTACGAGATCCTGACCGGGAAGAACCCGTTCCGCGAGGGGACCGTGCAGGAGGCGATGAAGGCCGTGCAGGAGCTCGACCCTCCGCCCGCGTCGCGCGTGAACCCCCGGGCGGGGCGCGCGCTCTCGGCGATCTGCCGGAAGGCGATGTCGAAGGAGGCGTGGAGACGGTACGAGACGGCGCGGGAGCTCGCCGAGGAGATCCGCAGGTATCGGGAGTTCCGCCCGGTCGCGGCCGCCCCGCCGAACCTGCCCGAGCGCCTCGCGAACTGGGCCCGGCGCCGCCCCGCCGTCGCCGCCTCCGTCGTGACGCTCCTCGCTGCCCTCCTCCTCGTCGGGGTCGCTCGAGGGTACCGGGCGTACTCGGAGGCTGTTCTCGTCGACAAGGCGCTCGACCTCGTCGAGGCCGGCGTGGCCGAGATACAGGAGATCGACGCGAGGATCGCCGAGGCCCGAGCGGTTGCCGGGAGGGCGCCGGCGGGGGCCGCGACCGAGGCCGCCCGTACCCGGGCCGAGTCCCTTTCCGAGCTGCGCGCCGCGAGGAAGGAACGCCTCCGCACCTACGCCCTCGCCGTCGTCGTCTTCACGCTCGACCACCCCGACCCCCGGGCGCGGGCGATCTACCGGGCCGAGGTCCGCGACGCGATCTCCGACGCGCTTCGGGACGGACAGCCGACGCGGTCTGCCGCGATGGCGGAGGAGGCCCTTCAGGAGGCCGCGCGCCGTAACGTCCCCGGCTGGACGGCCGGGGACGTCACGTGGCTCCGGGCCCGGCGCGACGAGGCGCGGGCCCTCGCCCCAACCCGCTGAGCCGCCCTCAGCCTTCCTCGGCCTTCGCTCCCGGCGCGACGTCCGCCTCCATCGCCCACGCCTCGAGGAGCGTGTGGGACACGGCGAGGATGACCGGCCCGACGAAGATCCCGATCAGGCCGAACGTCATCAGGCCGCCGAGCACGCCTGCGAAGACGAGGACGAGGGGAAGGTCCGCGCCCTTCTTGATCAGGTACGGGCGGAGGAAGTTGTCCATCGTACCGACGACGATCGTCCAGGCGAGGAGGAAGCTCCCCCAGCCGGTCTGGCCGCTCCAGAACAGGTAGCCGACGGCCGGGACGAGGACGAGCATCGGGCCGACCTGAGCGATGCAGAGGATGAGCATGAGGGCCGTGAGGGGACCGGCGAACGGGATGCCGGCGACGAGGAGGCCGAGACCGCCGAGGACGGACTGGACGACCGCCGTGACGACGACCCCGAGCGCGATCCCGCGGATCGCCTGCCCGGCGAGGCGGACGACGCCTTCGCCGCGCTCCCCGGCGAGCCGCCGGCCGAACCTGCGGACCCGGGCCGCCGCTTCCTCGCCGTTGGCGTAGAGGACCGCCGCGACGGCGACCGTCAGGAGGAAGTGCAGCAGAGAGAGCCCCATGCTTCCCACCTGCGCGGCGAACCACTTCGCACCGGTCCCGGCGAACGGGGCGACGACGGACGTGAGCTCCTGAAGCCCTTTCCCTCCGTACTGATCCCACGACGCCGCGACCCTGCTCCCGACGAGAGGGATTCGGGCGACCCAGACGGGAGGGGTGGGCGGCACCTCCATCGCGGCGATCGCCTTCGCCCGTGCGACGACCTCGTCGACGTTCCCGACGACGGTGCCGACCGCGGCGACGAACGGAACGAAGACGACGCCGAGGAGACCGAGGGTCAGGACGGCGACCGCGAGGCTGCGCTTGCCCCAGAGCCTCTTCTGGAGGAGCTCGAGCACGGGCCACGTCGCCACGACGATCGTCGTCGCCCAGATGAGCGCGCCGAGGAACGGCACGAGGATCCAGACCGAAGTCAGGATCAGGCCACAGAGGAAGATCACGGAGAAGACGGTGCGCGCGAGATCGGGTCGGGGCTGGTTCATCGGCGGCTCCTTCCGGTCGTCCCGTCATTGTCCCGCGAGAAGTCATTCCTGGTGCAGCTGCACGCGCCTGCGTCGTAGACTCGCGCGATGATCGGTGCGCGACGTGAACGCTCCCGCCCCTCCTTCCCGGGCCTCCTCGTGCTTCTCGTCTCGCTCCTCCTCGCTGGCGGAGCGGCTGCGCAGGAGCTCGACCCGCGCGCCTACACGCCCGTTCCGACGGGCGGGAACCTCGTCATCAGCGCGTTCACGTACCAGACGGGCGAGGTCCTCCTCGACCCGTCATTGCCGATTACCGATCTGAACGCGAAGATCGGAATTGCGACGCTCGGCTACGCGCGGACGTTCTCGTTCCTCGGGAGGTACGCGAATCTCAGTGTCGGCGTCCCGGGCGCCCGGCTGAAGGCCACGGGAAACGTCTTCGAGGAGCGGCGCGAGGTGACGCGGACGGGGATCGGCGACTCCCGCGTCAAGCTCGCCGTCAACCTCCTCGGCGGCCCCGCCCTCGGGCCGGCCGAGTTCGCCCGTTCGAAGCCGAAGACGGTCCTCGGGGCCTCCTTCACCGTCAGCACGCCGACGGGCCAGTACTACCCGGACAAGCTCGTGAACCTCGGCGCGAACCGCTGGGCCTTCAAGCCCGAGGTGGGGATCTCGCACCCGATCGGGCGATGGCTCCTCGACGCCTACGCCGGCGTCTGGTTCTTCACGGCGAACAACGACTTCTACGGCGGCGTGACGAGGACCCAGGACCCGCTCACCACGTTCCAGGTCCACGTGAGCTACACGATCCGCCCGAGCCTCTGGATCGCCGGGGACGCCACGTTCTACTCCGGGGGACGGACGACCGTGAACGACGTGGTGAAGCAGGACTTCCAGAAGAACAGCCGGATCGGCCTGACGGCGTCCTATCCCGTCGCGCGGGGGCACTCGGTCAAGCTCTCGTTCGCGACCGGCGCGTCGACCCGGATCGGGCAGGACTTCAACACCGTCGGGCTCGCCTACCAGTTCATGTGGCTCGACGGGCCGAAGAAGGCCGGCGCTCCCGCCAGGTAGGCGAAACCGGCCCCGCGGCCCGGGCACGAGGCCCCCTTTCCGCGTCGGGCGATAATGAACGATCGGCACGCGGCGAGTCGCTCGCCCGCGGGTCGTTGACCCGACATGAACCTCGACACCTTCCGGATCCAGTTTTTCGAAGGCGCTCCGCGATACGAGTGGATCGAGACCCTCGGACGCGGCGGAATGGGCGTCGTCTTCAAGGCGATGGACCGGGACCTGGAGGAGGTCGTCGCCATCAAGGTGCTCTACGGGAACGTGGCCGACGACGACGGCGCGATCCTCGCCCGGTTCAAGCGGGAGATCAGCCTCAACCGGAGGGTGAAGCACCCGAACGTCGCCCGCATGTACGACTTCGGGACGGGCGGTGGACACCCCTACATCACGATGGAGTTCATTCCCGGCAAGGACCTCCAGACGCTGATCCTCGAGGAGAGCCGGATCGCCCCGCCCCGCGCCCTCTCGATCCTCCGCCAGATCTGCATGGGAACCCAGGCGGCGCACGAGCAGGGGATCATTCACCGGGACCTGAAGAGCCAGAACATCATCATCGGGGCCGGCGACGTCGTCTCGATCCTCGACTTCGGCCTCGCCCGGGGCACACTCGACGAGAAGCTGACGCTCGAGGCGGTCGTCCTGGGGACGCCGCACTACATCTCCCCCGAGCAGGCGATGGGGCAGCCGGCCGACGCGAGGAGCGACGTCTACTCGATCGGGATCATCGCGTTCGAGATGCTCACGGGTGTCCTGCCGTTCACGGCCGACTCGGCACTCGGGATCGCCATGAAGCAGATCTCCGAGGCGGTGCCGGGGAACCTCTCGCTCTACCCCGACGTGTCGCCGGCACTCAGGGCGGCCGTCCACCGAGCCCTCGAGAAGAGGCGCGAGGACCGCTTCGCGAGCGCCTCCGACTTCGAGGCGGCGCTCGCGAGCGCCGGCGGCGAGAGGCCCGCCCTCCCGACCGGCCCGGACGTCGGTACGGTCGCCGGGGCGCTCGACGCGATCCTCGTCGACCCCGAGTCCTCCGCCCGCGCCAACCGGGAAGCCCTGGTCTCCGGCACCGACTCGAAGACGCCCGTCGTCCCGCACCGCCCCCGCGGGCCCGCCCGCCCCCCCGCCCCCGGGCACTTCGCC
>CAZNSS010000020.1:0-16207 GCA_964575465.1 uncultured Holophagales bacterium
ACCGTCACGACGACGTCGCAGCGGCCCGAGTTGATCCCGTCGCCCGCGGGGATCGCCCCGCCGGCCAGGGAGACCTCCGTGGCGGGAACGATCGAGAGGGTCCCGGCGCAGCTGTTCGAGACGACGGAGACCACCGTGACGTTCGCGGGGAGGGAGTCCGTGAACTGCGTTCCTCCCGCGATCGCCGTTGCCGAGTTGAAGAGGCTGATCGTCATCGTCGACGTCTGCCCGGGGACGACGTTGATCGGGGAGAAGCTCTTGTTCACGTCGACGACGGCAGCGGCGGGGCTTGCGAGGAGGGTCGAGAGGCCGGCCGCCGAGAGGAGCCACACGAGGGAAGCGCGGGGGCCCCTCGGAGCGCGCGTCCGGAACGATGCCTCCGCGACCGCTGCCCCGCCGCGAATGCCGATGCCGATTCTCATGGCCGACTCCTCCCGGCGCCCCGAGATCTCGAGGGTGGCGAGCCGACCCCATCACGGAATCACTCGTCGCCCCGTCCGTTCCCGCGAAACGCCGGGGCAGACATACGCAAACCGCGGTCCACTTTCGGGGAGCGCTCCGGCGTATCACCCCGTTCCGATTCGAGCGGGACCGTCCGCGGCGACCTGAGACTCCGTCCAGGCAGCTCCGCTTCGCCGGCCAGCTGTAATTCATTGCAGAACATAGCCTTACAGCAGCACTTCTTCGGCGGCGAAGGTCGCCGCCAGGAGCAGATGGCGGTCGGTGCGGGCTCCCTGACAGGCGGCGGCACGACGACGGACGAGCACGGAGGCGGAGCCCCGCGGCGACCGGTCGTCTCGATCCGCTCCAGCGGCCGATCGTCGCAGGAAGCATGGCTCGTTTTGGGACGCCCATCCCGGGCGCCGCGGTCCCGGATGCTACAGTCCGCCCCCTGCCGCCCGGGCCCGGCCCCCGCGGCGACCCACGCCATGACCGACCCGAACCACGCCCTCGCGGCCGAGATCGCACGCCGCCGGACCTTCGCGATCATCAGCCACCCCGACGCCGGCAAGACGACGCTGACGGAGAAGCTCCTCCTCTACGGCGGCGCCATCCACCTCGCCGGGTCGGTGAAGTCGCGCAAGGCGAGCCGCCACGCCACGAGCGACTGGATGGAGGTCGAGCGCGAGCGCGGCATCTCCATCACGACGAGCGTCATGCAGTTCACGTACGCCGGCCGCCACGTGAACCTCCTCGACACGCCGGGGCACAACGACTTCAGCGAGGACACCTACCGGACCCTCGCGGCCGCCGACAGCGCCGTCATGCTCATCGACGCCGCCAAGGGCGTCGAGCCGCAGACCGTGAAGCTCTTCAAGGTCTGCCGCCTCCGGAAGATCCCGATCGTGACGTTCGTGAACAAGATGGACCGGAGCGGCCGCGACCCGTTCGACCTGATGGACGAGGTCGAGAAGGTCCTCGGGATCCCGTGCTCCCCCGCGACCTGGCCGATCGGCTCCGGCCCCGACTTCCACGGCGTCTACGACCGCTGGGGCAGGCAGCTCCTCCGGTACGAGCGGGGCGAGACGAAGGGGGAGAAGCTCGCGGCCGAGACCTTCGACCTCCACGACCCGTCGCTCGCCTCAGAGCTCGGTGCGAAAGCGCACGCGCAGCTCGTCGAGGAGCTCGCCATGCTCGAGGCGGCCGGGATGCCGTTCGACCAGGACCTCTTCCTCGCGGGAGAGCTGACGCCGGTCTTCTTCGGGAGCGCGCTGAACGACTTCGGCGTCGAGCCGTTCCTCGCGAGGTTCCTCGACCTCGCGCCGGGCCCCGCGGCGCGCGAGTCGAGCACCGGGACGGTCGAACCGGCCGAGCCGCGCTTCTCCGGCTTCGTCTTCAAGATCCAGGCGAACATGGACCCGGCCCACCGGGACCGCGTCGCCTTCGTCCGCGTCTGCTCCGGGAAGTTCACGCGCGGCATGGAGGTGCGGCACGCCCGCACCGGCCGGCCGATGAAGCTGAACAAGCCGCTCCAGTTCCTCGCCCAGGAGCGGACGCTCGTCGAGGAGGCCTGGGCCGGCGACGTCCTCGGCCTCTGGGATTCCGGCACCCTCCGGATCGGCGACACGATCTGCGAGGGCCCCCTCGTCGAGTACGCGGGCATCCCCCGCTTCTCCCCCGAGCTCTTCTCGCGCGTCGTCCTCCTCGACCCGATGAAGAGGAAGCAGCTGAAGAAGGGGCTCGACCAGCTCTCGGAAGAAGGGGCCGTCCAGGTCTTCTACGACCCCGTCCGCCTCGAGCGGGACCCGATCCTCGGCGCCGTCGGCCAGCTCCAGTTCGAGGTGATCCAGCACCGGCTGCGCGCCGAGTACGCCGCGGAGGTCTCGTTCGTCCGGCTCCCGCACCAGATCGCCCGCTGGATCGAGACCGAGGGCTTCGTCCCGCGCGACTTCGACGACCCGGGCCACACGGAGCTCCTCGCCGACGGCGAGGGACGTCCGCTCGTCCTCTTCGAGAGCGAGTGGCACTTCGAGCGGGCGAAGAAGACGAACCCGAAGCTCGTCTTCGCGGCCGCGGTCCAGCCGGCCCGGGCGAAGTAGCCGCTGTCCTCAGCCCGTCCGCCCCCGCCCGAGGCGGCGGACGGCCGCGGCGAGGATCTCGAGCGAGACCGGCTTGGCGAGGTACTCGTCGACGCCCGCCTCCAGGCAACGCTCCCGGTCGCCGGACATCGCGAGGGCCGTCAGGGCGACGACGGGCGTTCGCTCTCGCGACGGCGTCGCCCGGAGCCGGCGCGTCGCCTCGAGCCCGTCCATGCCCGGCATCTGGACGTCCATCACGACGACGTCCGGCCGGAACGCCGCGGCCCTCTCGAGCGCCTCCTCGCCGTTGCACGCCGACTCCACGAGGAACCCGCGGCCGTCGAGCGCCTCGGCGTAGAGCGCCCTCTGCGTATCGTTGTCCTCCACGAGGAGGACCTTCAGGCCGCCGGAGCCCGCGCCGTCGGACTCCGCGAGGGCCGGAGGCGCCTCGACCCGGCGATGTGACCCGGTCGCCTCCGGCTCGCGGCGCACCCACGGGAGGAAGACGGTGAAGCGGCTTCCGTGTCCGGGCTCGCTCTCCAGCTCGACGCGGCCGCCGTGGAGGGCGACGAGCCGGTCGACGAGGACGAGCCCGAGGCCGCTCCCCTCGTGCTCGCGCGCGAGCCGGTCGTCGAGCTGGACGAACGGGTGGAAGAGCCGGGACCGGGCCTCGGCGGAAATGCCGGGGCCGGTGTCGCGGACCACGATCCTCACCTCGCCGCACCCCTCGTCCGCCCGCGCCTCCACCTCGATCGCCCCGCCCGGGGGCGTGAACTTCACGGCATTGCCGAGGAGGTTGACGAGGACCTGCTTCAGCCTCCTCTCGTCGGCACGGAAGAGGGTCCGGGTGGCCGGCGCCTCGAGCGAGAGGACGTGCCGCTTCTGAACGGCGGACGGCGTGACGAGCGAGAGCGCGGCCTCGCAGACACCGCGGAGGTCGACCCACCCGAGGGAGAGGTCGAGACGCCCGGCCCCGATCTTCGAGACGTCGAGGATGTCGGTGATGAGGGCGAGGAGGTGCCGGCTGCTCTCCTGGATCATTCCGACGGCACGGGCCTGCGGTTCGGCCAGGGGACCACGCCCGCCGGCGAGGAGGAGGTCCGAGAGCCCGAGGATCGCGGTGAGCGGTGTCCGGAGCTCGTGGCTCGTGCTCGCGAGGAAGGCGTCCTTCAGGCGGGAGGCCTGCGCGAGCTCCTCGTTCGCCCGCGACAGCTCGGAGGTCCTCTCCGCGACGCGCTCGGCGAGGACTCCCCTTTCGAGGGCGAGGGCGGCCGTCGCCGCCTTCGCGTCGGTCACGTCGTGGAGGAAGCAGACGAGCCGCCCCCCTTCGGCCTCGAGGTGGCTGAGGCTCACCTCCACGTCGAGGATCCTCCCGTCGGCGGTCTGCACGCGCGTCTCGAACGGCGCGTTCCCCCCGGCGATCGCCGCGGCGATCCGCGACTCGATGCGCCCCGGCGGTGCGCCGACGACGAGCTCGCGGATGCAGCGTCCCACGATCTGCGCCTGCGGGAGCCCGAGCATCCGGCAGGTGGCCTCGTTGACCTCGAGGACCACGCCTTCGACGTCGAAGAGGACGAAGGGCGAGAGCGCGGTCGCGAGGATCGCCCGCGTCTTCGCCTCGCTCCTTCGGAGCGCCTCCTCGGCCTCGATGCGCGAGGTGAGATCCGTGAACGAGGCCAGCCAGCCGATCTGCTCGCCCCGGACGACGAGGGGCGCCGTCGTCATCTGGGCGGTCAGGCGCGACCCGTCCCTGTGGCGGAGCTTCACGGTGTGGCCGCGCGCGCTCTCCTCGCCGGAGACGACGCCCCTGTAGATCCTCAGGCCCTCTTCGACGTCTTCCGGCGCCCAGTGGGGGAAGGGCGGGATCCGCCCGATCAGCTCCTCCTCGCTCAGGCCCACCATCCGGCAGAACGCCGGGTTCGCGAAGACGAGCCGATGCTGCGCGTCGATGGCCGTGAGCCCCGACCCGAGGCACGTCGCGAGCGCCTCGCGGAACGCGATCTGGCTCCGGAGCTCCTGCTCGACCCCCTTCGCGGCGGTGACGTCGGCCGAATGGAGGACCGCGTAGAGGACGGTTCCGTCCTCGCTCCGCACCGGCTCCATCCGGTTCACGAGGAGCCGGCCTCCCCGCGAGTCCTCGAACGTCCGCCCCTGCCCCATGCGGAAGACCTCGTCTGCAACCTCGAGTCGCCGGGCCAGCAGCTCCGGCGGGGCGCTCTCGGAGAAGTCCAGCGAGTGCCGCCCGACCATCGCCTCCGGCGTGACCCCGAACCTTCCGGCCATCGCGTCGTTCGCGAGGACGATGCGGTGGGAACGATCGAGCACCAGGGCCGCGCCGGGGGATGCCTCGAGGAGAGCCTTCAGGACCCCGCCTGGGACGGACGGTCCGGTCCTCGCGGTCCCGGCCGCCTCATCGGCCCGAGGGACTCCGTCTGCCGCCGCAGCGACGCCCCGGAACTCGGGTGACTCTCCCATCGCGCGAGGCGATTATCGGCCCACGGGTCCTTTCCAGATCGGGCCTCGGACGGGGCGCAGGAGGGGCGGGCGGACCGCCCGCCCCTCCTCTGCTTGTCACCGCGGTCCTAGCCCAGCCTTCGAACCGCGAGGAGACCAGCCCCGGCGAGCAGGAGCGCGAGGAGACCGGCCCCGGCTCCCCCGAGGACGGGGACCACCGCCGCACCGTCGACGGCGGCCGGGAGGATCGTCCCGGTCGCCTGCAACGTCGCGAGCGTGCCGTTCACCGGCGCGGAAAGGTTCACGAAGAAGGTCTTCGGCGGCCCGCTCGTCGCGTTCGTCGTGATCGTGACCGAGAAGGTCATCGTCGTCGTCCCGGGCGGGAACGTCACCATCCCGCTCGCCGCGACGTAGTCGCCCGCCACGGCCGAGGCCGTGCCGTCGGCCGTTGCCCAGCTCACCGTAACGGGCTGCGAGCTCGGGTTCGAGAGCGTGAGAGTGAAGGTGAAGGTCGTGCTTCCCACCGCCGCGGCCGGGGCCGAGACGTTCGCCAGGGAGACGGCGGGCTGCGGGTCGTCGCCCGTGATCGTCCCGCTCGCCGTCCCGCCGGCTCCGATCGCCGTCCCGGCGCTGTTGGCGGAGAGGACCACGGAGAAGGCCTCGTCCGGCTCGAACGTGCCGTCGCCGTTCACCGTGACCGAGAACGGCTGCGACGTGACTCCCGCAGAGAAGTTCAGGGTCTGGGTGTTCGGCACGTAGTCGCCGTCGGCTGCCGTCGCCGTCCCGTCCGCGGTCGCCGCCTGGACGGAGACCGTCGAGCCCGCGGCCGGCGCCAGGTTCACGGTGAAGGTGAAGACCGTCGTCCCGGCGTTCCCCTCCGCCTGCGAGACGTTCGCGATGGAGAACGTCGGCGTCGTGGAGTCGTCGTTCTGGATCGTCCCCTGTCCCTGGACGTCCCCGGGCGTGGCGTTCGCCGGGTTCGAGAGGTTCACGAAGATGGTCTCGTCCGGCTCGTCGGTCGTGTCCCCGTTGACGTTCACCGTCGCCGACTGGGTCGTGCCGCCGGGCAGGAAGGTCAGCGTCCCGCCGCCGGCGGCGTAGTCGGAGCCCGCCGTCGTCGCCGTCCCGTTCGCCGTGACCCAGTCGACGGTGACGGTCTGGTAGCTCGCGTTGGAGAGGGAGACCGTGAAGGTGAACGGGGTCGTCCCCGCGTTCCCCTCGAGCGCCGCGAAGTCGCCGACGGAGATCGACGGCGTCACGTCGTCATTCGTGATCGTCCCCGTCGCCGTTCCCCCGGCACCGATCGCCGCCCCGCCGGTGGGTCCGCTCAGGGTCACCGCGAAGGCCTCGTTCGGCTCGTACTTCGTGTCCCCGTTCACCGACACCTGGAAGGTCTGCGAGGTCGAGCCGATCGGGAAGGTGAGCACCTGCGTGCTCGCCACGTAGTCGGAATCGGCCGTCGTCGCCGACCCGTCCGACGTCGTCGCGGTGACGCCCGTCGCGGAGCCCGACGCCGGCGAGAGGCTCACCGTGAACGTGAAGACCGTCGTCCCGGCGTTCCCCTCGGCCTGCGAGACGTTCGAGATGGAGAACGTCGGCGTCGTGGAGTCGTCGTTCTGGATCGTCCCCTGGGCCTGGGGGTCACCGACCGTGGCGTTCGAGGGGGAGCTGAGGTTCACGAAGAAGGTCTGGTCCGGTTCGTCCGTCCCGTCGCCGTTGACGTTCACCATCAGCGGCTGCGTCGTCACCCCCGGGTTGAAAGTGAGAGTCCCGGCGGCGGAGGCATAGTCGGCGTCCGCCGTCGTGGCCGTCCCGTCGGCCGTCGCGTAGTTCACCGTGACCGTCTGCGAGCTCGGGTTCGAGAGCGTCGCCGTGAAGGCGAAGGGGGTGGTCCCCGAGCTCCCCTCGAGCGCCGACACGTCGCCGATCGTGATCGACGGGATCGGGTCGTCGTTCGTGATCGTGCCCGTCGCGACGGCGGCGCCGATCGCCGTTCCCGCGCTCGCGCCGCTCAGCGTCACGTTGAAGGCCTCGTTCGGCTCGTTCTTGGTGTCGCCGTTCACCGTCACCTGGAAGGACTGCGACGTGGACCCGGTCGGGAAGCTGACGAGCTGCGCGTTCGCGACGTAGTCGGAGTCGGCCGTCGTGGCCGACCCGTCCGACGTGGTGGCCGTCACGCTCGTCGGCGACGCGGCCGCCGGCGAGAGGCTCACGGTGAAGGTGAACGTCGTCGTCCCCGCGTTCCCCTCGGCCTGCGAGACGTTCGCGACGGAGAAGGTCGGCGTCGTCGAATCGTCGTTCTGGATGTTCGCCTGGCCCTGGGTGTCGCTGATCCCCGCGTTCACGCCGTTGGTCAGGTTCACCACGAAGAACTCGAGCCCCTCGTCGGTCGTGTCCCCGTTCACGCTCACCGTGAGCGGCGCGCTCGAGGCCCCGGGGGGGATCGTCAGGGTCCCGGAGGCGGCGACGTAGTCGGCGTTCGCGACCGTGGCCGCGCCGTCCGCCGTCGCCCAGTCGACGGTCACCGTCTGGGCGGTCGGGTTCGAGAGGGAGACCGTGAAGGTGAAGGGGGTCGTACCCGAGTTCCCTTCCAGCGCCGAGATGTCGTCGATCGTGATCGACGGGACCGGGTCGTCGTTCTGGATCGTCCCGGTTCCAGCACCGGGCGCGAGGACGGTCGTCCCGCTGTTGAGGCTCAGCGCGACGGTGAAAACCTCGTCCGGCTCCCGCTTCGTGTCGCCGTTCACGGTCACGGAGAAGGTCTGCGCCGTGACCCCCGCCGCAAAGGCCAGGACTTGAACCTTGCCGGCGTAGTCGCCGTCGGCGGTCGTCGCGGTCCCGTCGACCGTCGAGGCCGTCACCGTCTCGGGCGAAGCCGAGGCGGGCGTCAGGCTCACGGTGAAGGAGTAGGTCGTCGTCCCGGCGTTTCCTTCCGACTGCGTCACGTCGCCGACCGAGAAGGTCGGGCTCGGCGCGTCGTCGTTCTGGATCGTCCCCTCCCCGGCGCCGTCGAGGATCGTGGCGTTCGCCGCGCCCGAGAGGTTCACGAAGAAGTTCTGGTCGGGCTCCTCCGTCGTGTCGCCGTTGACGAGGACGACGACCGGCTGGGACGTGAGTCCCGGGGTGAAGGTGACGACTCCGGCCGAGGCCTGAAAGTCCTCCGGGGTCGTGGCCGAGCCGGCCGCCGCGGCGTAGTTGACGGTCACGGTCTGCGTGCTCGCGTTCGAGAGGGAGACGGTGAAGGTGAAGGGGGCCGTCCCCGCGTTCCCCTCGAGGCCGGAGGCGTCCCCGATCGAGATCGACGGCTGCGGGTCGTTGTCGGCGATCGTCAGGACGGCGGAGTCGACCGGGCCGAGCTCGGCCCAGCCGCCCGGGTTCGACAGGGCGAGGTTCACGGTCTCGTTCCCCTCGAAGACCGTGTCGTTCTGGATCGTCACCGTGAACGTCTTGCTCGCCGAGTCGCCGTCGGCCCAGTTGAGCGTTCCGGAGGTCGGGAGGTAGTCGAGCGGCTGGCCCGCGGTCCCGTCGCTCGCCGCGTAGTCGATCGAGACGGCGCCGTCCGAGCCGCCGGTTCGCGTCACGGTGATCGTCGCGGTCGGGCCCGCCTCTCCGACGCCGTAGGCGGCGGAGCTGAACTGGAGGACGCCGGGGTTCGGGACCTGCACCGCGTTCGAGAATTCCGAGGTGTTGTTCGCGGGCCCCGCCGTCGAGGGGCCGGGAAGGTCGGCGACGGGGTTCGTCGCCGTCGCGGTCATCGTGAGGTACAGGCCCCGCGAGTCCAGCGGGGACGGAGGCGTGACCGGGGCGAGGCCCTGGGCGTGCCCCGCCCCGTCCGTCACGACCGCGAGGAACCCGATGTACGTCCGCCCCTCGCCGTTGCCCGAGAAGCCGGCCGCGTCGTTCGCGAAGAACTGGATCGTCACCGGGGTGCTCGGCGCGGTGTCGAGCGTCCAGTCGACGACGAGGTTCCCCGTGACGGGATCGTAGTGCGGGGCGTTCAGCCCCGAGCCGACGACGGGCGCGTTCTGGCCGTAGTTCGCATAGGCGGTGTTCGGGTCCGGCCCGGGGGTCGAGTTGTCGGCCGGGTCGACGCCCTCCTGGTCGTAGTCGAGGTCGATCCCGAGGCCGTCCTCGAGCTTGTGGTTTCCGAAGATCGAGTTCCCCTGGATGAGGTTCGCCCAGCCGTTGCCGCCGGACGTGACCTTCACTCCGTTGCGGCCGTTGCCGGCGATGACGTTCGCCGCGGCCGGCGAGACGCCGCCGATGACGTTGTTTCCGCCCCCTGCGATCGTGATGCCGTCCCGCGTGTTGCCGTGATCGGCGAGGTTGACCCCGTCGCGGCCGATGACGTTCCCCTGGATCGTGATGTTCGTGGCGCTCGAGGTCGCGAGGTGGATCCCGGAACCGCCCGGGGGCATCGTCGTGCCGTTCGACGAGATGACGTTCCGGTCCTGGGCGGTCGTCCCGCCGATGAGGTGGCCGTTCGTCGTCGGGTCGGTCGGGCTGACGCCGGACGTCCCGATCCGCACGCCGTCGCGCCCATTCCCCATCTCGACGAAGACGCTCGAGTTGTTCGGGTCGGGGGCGAGACCGATGAAGTTCCCGAAGAGCTGCACCTTCTCGCAGCCGCCGGTGATCGAGACGCCGTCCTCGAGGGCGTGCCCCAGGACGTTCCCCGGCCCGATCGTCGCGACCTGCTCGGGGTACTTCGGGTCGTAGCGCGTCGAGTCGACGACGATGGCCGTCCGCCAGTGGCCGAGGTTCGTCGAGAGGTCCTTGGCCGGGCCGACGATGTTTCCCTTGACGACGTTCGGCTCCCAGACCTTGCCGCCGATGGCGATGCCGTCGGCGACCGGGCTGGCGTTTCCGCTGATGACGTTCCCGGGGCCGATCGTGTTCGCGAACGAGTTCCCGACGATCTTGACGCCGCCGAGGCCGTTCGGGATCGCCGCGGTGCCGGCGGCGTCCGTCCCGATCAGGTTGTTTGCGACGGTCACCTTCACCGTCCGCTCGCCGGAGATGTCGACGCCGAGGCCCTGGTTTCCGGAAATGAGATTCCCCTTCGCGGCGTCCGACGGGTCCCCGACGAGGGTCGGCAGGACGCCCGAGATGTCGGGAGGCTGGACGGGCGGAGGGGCGGGTACGGGATAGGGACCGAGGGCGGTCGTCGTGACGGTGATCCCGGCCCCGCTGTTGGGGTGCGCGATCGTCCCCGTGGTGTCGGTGCCGATACGACAGTTCTGGACGGTCTTTCCCCCGTCGACGATCGCGATGCCGGCGCCGGACATGTAGCCGATGACGAGGTTCTTCACGGTGCTCGTGCCGGACGTGCTCCCGAGGATGATGCTGCCGAAGGCGCCGGGACCGGGACCGGGGCCGCCGACGATCTCGGTTCGCGACCCGCCGCCGTCGATCGTCACGGGGACGAGGATCGTCGGGAGGTTCGCAGTGAGCGTCACCTTGGCGATCGAGAAGGCGATCGTGTGGGGCCCTGGACCCTGGGCGTTCACGCTCTGGATCGCCGCGTGGAAGGAGCACCCGCCGTTCGTCGTCGCGCAGGCTCCCGTGCCGCCGGTGAGGTCGGTGGCCGAGCCGTCCTCGTTCACCGTGAACGTCGCGGCCAGGGTATCGGACGCGGACACGGAGAGGAAAGCTGCGACGAGGAGGGACCCTGCGGTGCGGGCGAGGCGGCGGCGGTTCGGGACGAGCATCTGGGCGCTCCATTTCCGCCCCGTTCGGGCGGAGGCACGAGTCGACCCGGAAGAGGCGGTGCCGGCATCCGGGACCGCGTTCCGGGACCAAACCTGGCCCCCCAGACCGTCGTCCGGACCGGCGGCCAGCTCCGTTTCAGTGAGGTCTGTTTCCTGAAACGCGAAAGCGTATCAACTTCGGAGGCGCTCCGCAACGACTCGAATCCCCTCCGGCCGTTGCCCCGGTTGCCCCGCCCGAGGGCGCCCGCGACCGCCCTCCCGGCCGGTCAGGCCTTCGCGCCGGGAAGGAAGAGCGAGCGGGCCGTCAGGGTCCGGTGGTCGAGGCCGGCCGCCTTGTCGAGGAGCGCGAGGAGGGGCGGGAGCGACGCCGGAAACCGCCAGAGGTCGTCCCGCCCGCCGGCGCCCTCGAACGCCGTCGCCCACGCCGTCCACCACGGCACGGGTCGCGAGGCGATCGGCTCGACGACGAGGACACGCGCGCCGCGCCTTGCCGCCTCGAGGAGACGCGGGAGGAGCTCCCCTCGTGCCGCGTCGGACAGCTCGTTCACGGCCCAGCCGAGGACGATCCCCGCGCCGGACTCCGGCAGCCTCTCGCGAAGGAGGTCTCCTTCGGCGGCCTGGCCGCGCAGCCCGAGCGCGCGGAGGGTCTCGCGCGCCTCCCGCGCCGCCCAGCCACTCCGCTCGATGCCCCGGACCTGCGTCGCACCTCCCGAGGCAAGGGCCCACGCGGCGCCGGCCGGGGCCGTTCCGCAACCGAGGTCGAGGACCCGCGAAAGGCACGGCTCGGCAGCCCCGACCGCCCCGACGATCTCCCTCACGGCGAGGAAGTGGAGCGGCCCGAAGAAGAGCGCGAACGCCGCCCGCTTCCCCGCCCCGTCGAACACGGCGCCCGCGCCGATGCGGCCTCGCCGCTCGACGTAGAGGGACGAGAGCGCCTGGAGCCCCTTGCGCACCTCGGGGAACGAGAGCTGCGCGAGGTGCCTGCGCTCGAGGTCGGCGAGCCACTCCTGCGGGACGGTGACGTCCATTCCCCCGAGTTCCCTCACGGCAGCCACCTCATCGCGACGAGGCCGCGCTCGCGACCGCTGCGGCCGCGGCCTCCACCGCCCGCGCCGACCGTGCCGCGGCGGTTTCGGAGAGGGCCTTCGCCGCCCCGGCGGCCGGCGGGTCCCTCCGCCACGCCGCCCTCGCGTTCTCGACCTCGCGGAACGTCTCCTCCTCCGCGGCGAGGAGGAGCGGCAGCGCCTCGGCGCGCACGAGGGCGAGCGTCGCCCGGTCCATGTAGCGTTTCCTCTCGCCGCGGGTCTCGGGGTAGAGCCTCGCGCGGAGGGCCCGGGAGCCGGCGACGAGCGGCCGAAGCGGGAAGATCACGTCGTCCTCCTCGAACGAGCGATCTTAGCCTCGACGCGCCCCCGGATCCGTCCGGAGAGCGCTCCCGCTTGGCTCGACCCGTCCGGGTCTCCGGCTCCCTCCCGTGCCCGAGGCGTGGCAGAGTCCCGGCATGAGCGATCGCCCCCGTCGCGAGACGTTTCTCCCCTTCTCCCGCCCGATGATCGGAGAGGAGGAGATCGCCGAGGTCGCCGACACCCTCCGGTCCGGCTGGATCACGACCGGGCCGAGGACGGCGCGATTCGAGAAGGCGCTCGAGGCCTACAACGAAGTCCCGCGCTGCCTCGCCCTCCTGAACGCGACGACCGGCCTCGAGATGACGCTCGGCGCGCTCGGCATCGGCCCGGGCGACGAGGTGATCACGACGGCGCACACGTTCGTCTGCACCGTCTCGAACGTCGTCCTCCGGGGCGCCGTCCCGATCCTCGTCGACGTCGAGCCCGACACGATGAACCTCGACGCGGAGAGGATCGAGGAGCGGGTCACGCCCCGGACGAGGGCGATCCTTCCGGTCCACTACGGCGGCCTCCCCTGCCGGATGGAGAGGATCTGGGGGATCGCCGCGCGGCACGGTCTCGCCGTGATCGAGGACGCGGCCCACACGATGGGAGCGCGCTACGCGGGCAGGCGGATCGGCTCCGACCCCCGGTCCGTCTTCTCCGTCTACAGCTTCCACCCGAACAAGAACATGACGACGATCGAGGGGGGCGCGGTCGCCCTCCACGACGTGCGCCACGAGGCGTACCTGAGGCTGCAGCGCTTCCACGGCATCGCCCGCGGCGAGGGGACGCCCCACGCGGAGGGCTCGCCCCTCTACGACGTGCCGATGCCGGGCCGGAAGTCGAACTTCATGGACGTGCAGGCCGCGGTGGGCCTCTGCCAGCTCCCGAAGCTCGACGGCTTCGCGGCGCGGCGCGGCGCCCTCGCGCGCCTCTACCTCTCCCTCCTCGCCGACGTCCCCGAGGTGGAGCTCCCGGCGGACGGGGACGACATCCGCGAGCACTGCTGGAACCTCTTCGTCCTCCGCAACCGCCCGGAGGCGACCGGCCTGACGCGCGAGGAGATGATCGCCGCGCTGAAGGCGGAGAACGTCGGCACCGGCGTCCACTGGCAGGGGCTCTTCGGCTTCTCGTTCTACCGCGACTACTTCGAGAAGCACCCCGAGGGCCTTCCGAAGGACGGCCTCCCGCACGCGACGCGCGCGACGGACAACCTCCTGTCGCTCCCCCTCTGGCCCGGGATGACCGAGGGCGACGTCCTCGACGTCGTCGCCGCGGTGAAGCGGGTCCTCGCCCGCCGCCGGTAGGCCCGGCGGCCGCGGCGGCCGCGGGGTCTGGCCTGCGCTCTACACTCTGGGCGGCCCCCGAAGAGCGCGTGGACTGGTCGCCGGGGCACTCCTTTGACAGGGAGCGCCCTTGGTTGGGACACTCAAGGGTTGACCCCTCCTGCCGGGCATCCGGCCGGGCGGGGTTCCCGTAACACGAACGGCCGCGAGGCGCGCCCGGCGAAGCCGGCGCCCACCGGCCAAGGAGCAGCATGAGCACCGTCCTCGACCCGAAGGTCGCCCCCGCCACCGCCGCCCGCCCGAAGTTCAAGGTCGCGGACCTCTCGCTCGCCGAGCTCGGCCGCAAGGAGATCCGCCTCGCCGAGCAGGAGATGCCGGGGCTGATGGCTCTCCGTGCCCGTCACCGCGCCGGCAAGCCGCTCGCCGGCGAGCGGGTCAAGGGGAGCCTCCACATGACCGTCCAGACGGCGGTCCTCATCGAGACGCTCGCGGAGCTCGGAGCCGACGTCCGCTGGGTCTCCTGCAACATCTTCTCGACCCAGGACCACGCGGCCGCGGCCGTCGTCGTCGGCGGGCCGGAGAGCGGCGGGACGGTCGCCGCCCCGAAGGGGATTCCGGTCTTCGCCTGGAAGGGGGAGACGCTCGAGGAGTACTGGTGGTGCACGCGCGAGGCGATCGAGTGGCCCGACGGGAGCGGCCCGACGCTGATCGTCGACGACGGCGGCGACGCCACGCTCCTCGTCCACAAGGGGCTCGAGTTCGAGAAGGCCGGAAAGGTCCCCGCCTTCGACCCGAAGAACGACCCCGAGGAGTGGGGCGTCATCCTCGAGCTGATCCGCTCGGAGCTCGCGAAGGACGGGAAGGTCTTCTCCCGGATCGGGAAGGCGATCCGCGGCGTCTCCGAGGAGACGACGACGGGCGTCCACCGCCTCTACCAGATGGAGAAGGACGGTACGCTCCTCTTCCCCGCGATCAACGTGAACGACTCCGTGACGAAGTCGAAGTTCGACAACGTCTACGGCTGCCGCCACTCCGTCGTCGACGGCCTCAACCGCGCCACGGACGTCATGCTCGGCGGCAAGGTCGCCGTCGTCCTCGGTTTCGGCGAGGTCGGCAAGGGGTGCGCCGAGGCGCTCCGCGGCCAGGGCTGCCGCGTCATCGTCACCGAGATCGACCCGATCTGCGCCCTCCAGGCCGCGATGCAGGGCTACGAGGTGAAGACGATCGAGGACGTCGTCGGGACGGCCGACGTCTTCATCACCGCCACCGGGAACCTCGACGTCATCACCGCCGACCACATGGCGCGGATGAAGGACAAGGCGATCGTCGGGAACATCGGCCACTTCGACAACGAGATCGACATGGCCGGCCTGAAGAAGTTCCCCGGCGTCGAGCGGATCAACATCAAGCCGCAGTACGACGAGTTCCGCTTCCCCGACGGGCACTCCGTCATGATCCTCGCCGAGGGGCGCCTGATGAACCTCGGCTGCGCGACGGGCCACCCGAGCTTCGTCATGTCGTCCTCCTTCACGAACCAGGTCATGGCGCAGATCGCCCTCGCGAAGAACGCGGGCGAGTACGGCAGGAAGGTCTACGTCCTCCCGAAGAAGCTCGACGAGGAGGTCGCGCGCCTCCACCTCGGCCACCTCGGCGTGAAGCTGACCGAGCTCACCCCGAAGCAGGCCGGCTACCTCGGAGTTCCGGCCGAGGGGCCGTACAAGCCCGACCACTACCGCTACTGACGGCGGCGGGCGGGACGCGACACGACGAAGGCCCGGGGGCGACCCCGGGCCTCTTCGTCTCCGCGGCTCGACGTGTCCCGGGCCGAGCCGGGGCAGAACGCCGCCCGGCGCGCCTCAGCCGCCCGAGACGGATGCCGGGGAGGGCTGGGAGCGTCCCGACACGTCGATCCGCTCCTCGACGGGGGCCCTCGTCTCGGCGTCTTCCCCGTGAAGCTCGACCCAGTCGACCTTCGGAAGGAAGAACCTCCTCGGGACGACCTGCACGAAGACCCGCCGGAGAAACGAGGGACGCCCTCCGATGGGCGTGCGCGCCGTCGGGCATTCCTCGGCCGTCGTCACCTCGATCCGTCTCTCGCGCAGGGCGCGGAGGGCGATCTCGACGCCTCCGGCGCTCCCCGTCCCGAGGACCTCGACGCCGTAGGCGAGGCGCCTCTCGATCGCGTTCAGCTCCTCCCGCCGCCCGTCCTCCGCCCACATCTGCCAGTGCCCCTGGACGGGGCGCTTCGGGTCGACGACGCCGCCGGGGGCACGTACCGCCTCGTAGACGACGACGTTCGCGTTGACGCTCCTCTCCACGACGAAGAGCGGGCCGCACTGCGCTGCCGCGTTCCGCGCGGACACCGCCGCGAGGAGGAGGGCTGCTGCGAATCGGGCACGCACGAGGAGCACATCGTGCCCGAAGCGACCTGCCGCGGGAAGGGCCTGCGCCCGGCGGGCGGTGCCGCGGCGAACCCGGTTCCGGCCGGGCCCGTATGAGGGAGGAGGGGGAACCGCCATGAAAGACCCGAGGGTCCGCGTCGAGGAGTTCTCGGTCACCGGCGAGAAGCTCGTCGCGACGGTCCGCGAGCTCGTGCGTCAGGGCAACGTCCGCCGCGTCGTGATCCGCAGCTCGAAGGGGGTGACGCTGCTCGAGATCCCTCTCGTCCTCGGGATCGCCGGGGCCGTGCTCGCCCCGGTCTGGGCGGCGATCGGCGCCCTCGCCGCGCTCGTTGCGAAGTTCACGCTCGTGATCGAGAGGGTGGAGACCCCGGCGGCCGAGGTCGCGGCGGAGACGACCGCCGGCGGGGCGCCGGCCCGCAAGGCCACCCGCCGAAGGGCGCCTTCCGG